>DAOPTN010000064.1:0-1516 GCA_035349995.1 Candidatus Pacearchaeota archaeon | reverse complement strand
AACTAATATAACCTTTGTTTTCCCCAACTTTTCCCCAGTTTTTTCCTTGACTAATTTTTTGGGGATAATATAATAAATTAATATTTGCGTTAATTTAAATTTATTAATTCGTATAAGCTTTAGTAAATTATTCTATGGACCTTACATCCCTTTGGCAATCAACCCTCGCCTCGCTAGAGCAAAAAATCTCAAAAGCAAGTTTTGTTACGTGGTTTTCAAGCACCACCATCAAAAAAAAAGAAGGGAACAAAATTGTACTCGCTGTTCCTAATATTTTTGTAAAAGAATGGCTTGAAAATAAATTTGAACCAGAATTGCTTTCTACTATAAAAGAAATATCGCCTGATGTAAAAGAAATAAAATATATTATCTCAAATCAAAAACCAAAAGAATATTCTTCTAAAAAGCAGTCAAATCAAAAACTGCCCGTTGATTTCTCTCAACCAAAGATTGATTTTTACCAAAACCGCATTTCCGGACTTAATCCCAAATATACTCTTAAAAATTTTGTAGTAAGCAGTTTTAATCAATTGGCTACGGCCTGTGCTATTTCCATTATTAAAAAATGGAGCGCTTCTTCTGTTAGTTTCAAAGAATTATCATATAATCCTTTATTTGTCTATAGCGGAGTAGGATTGGGGAAAACCCATCTTTTAGAGGCAATAGGAAATGAAGTAATAAATGCAAGAAAAAAAAGAAAAGTAAAATATATTGCTTCACCCAATTTTACGAGCCAAGTAATTACTGCTATCCGCGATCAAAGTATTGAAAAACTAGTAAAGGAATATCAAACATTTGATATTTTAATTATCGATGATATTGAATTTCTTGCCGGCAAAGAAAGGACTCAAGAAATATTTTTTAGAATCTTTAATGAGCTTACTGAGGAAGGCAAACAAATTATTCTTTCTTCAGATCGACCTCCAAGGGCAATTGAAAAGATCGAAGAACGATTAAGATCTCGATTTGAGGGAGGAATGGTGACTGATATTTCTCTACCAGAGACCGAAGAAAGATTGGCAATTTTGGAACAAAAAATGCAAGAACGAGAAGTAGTTATTCCAAGAGAAATTTTAGAATTTATTGCCAGTAACATTAAAAATAATATCCGCGAATTGGAGGGTGCCCTTATAAAATCCATTGTCCTTTTTGAAAGAGAACAAAGCGTTGAGGGAACAAAAAACGCGCTTCAGGATATTATAAAAGAATCAAAGAAAAAAACTTCACCAGAAAAAATTATAGAACAGGTTTGCAACTTCTATCATATTCAGAAAAAAGAGGCTTTGTCAAAATCAAGAAAAAAGGAATTTGTTTTGCCGCGTCAAGTAATAATGTATTTAATGAGAGAAGAAATAGGACTTTCTCTGCCTTCTATTGGTGCAAAAATCGGAAATAGAGACCATACCACCGTGGGATATGCCTGTGAAAAAACTGAGGAAAAGTTAAAAAAAGATGGGGATTTTGCAAGGGATATTGAGGCAATAAAAGAAAGAATATACAATTATTAAAAAGTTAT
>DAOPTN010000063.1:0-1552 GCA_035349995.1 Candidatus Pacearchaeota archaeon | reverse complement strand
CTAAAAACCAATCCCAAAAGGACCGCAAAAACTATAAAAATATTTTTGGCTTTAAAAAACATAAAATAAAAATTTCATTTTTGTAACGCTTCTTCGATTCTTTTTAGCGTTTTTTCTTTGCCTAGAATTTCAGCCACCTCAAATGGTGGAGGCGATGCCTTTTTTCCTGTTAAAGAAACCCGCAAAGGCCAAAGGATATATCCCCTATTAATTTCTTTTTCTGCTTCTTTTAGCAAAACTTCTTTAATCTTTTCCCTTTGCCATTCATTTTCCTTTAATTTCTTTAAAATTTTATAACATTTTTTTAAATTTTTTTGAAGATCTTTTTCAGTTATTTTTTGCCAAAAAAGCAAACTTTTATCATATTCTAATTTATCCTTAAAGAAAAAGTCAGCCAGTTCGCTAATCTCTGATAATTTTTTTAATCTTTCTTGAAAAAGAGCAACAATATTTTTTAAATAATTAAAATCAATAATTTCACCAGTTGCTTTAATCTGAAATTTATTTTGAGATTTGTCTTTTGAGATTTGAGATTTTATCAAGTATGGAATGCATTTTTCAGTTAGCTCTGCCAATGGTATCCTTCTGATATAATAACCATTTATCCAGTTTAATCTTTCAATATTAAAAATCGCTCCTCCTTTTTGAACACGCTCCAAAGAGAATTTTTTAGTTAATTCTTCTAAAGAAAAAATCTCTTCTTTTGTCCCTGGATTCCAGCCCAAAAGAGCCATAAAATTAATCAGTGCTTCTGGCAGATAACCGTCTTCTTTGTAGTCCTGGACCTTTACTGCACCATGGCGCTTTGAAAGTTTTGATCTGTCTGGTCCTAAAATTAATGGTAAATGAGCATAATTTGGCCGAGGAAATCCAAGGGCCTCCTGAAACAACACTTGTTTTGGAATATTAGAAATGTGATCTTCTCCCCTAATCACATAATTAATTTTCATTTCAAAGTCATCAACTACAACTGCAAAATTGTAAAGCGGAATTGAAAAATCCTTTGCTACAGCAATATCGCCAAGTAGCGAAGTATTAAATTCCAATTTTCCCCTAATAAGATCATTCACTTTTATGATTTTTTCCGGTACCTTAAAACGCAAAATACCTTTTCTGCCTTCCTGACGAAATTTTTCTTGTTCTTTTAAAGAAAGATTTCTGCAACGACCCATATACCGTGGTGCTTCTCCTCGAGCCATTTGATCCTCTCTTTGGGCTTCTAGTTCTTCTTTAGTGCAAAAACACCAATACAAATATCCCTCATCGTATAATTTTTTAATATATTTTTCGTAAATATCTTTTCTTTCAGATTGGCGATATGGTTTATATTTACCTCCAATATCTGGACCTTCATCCCATAAAATTCCCAGCCATTTTAAATTTTCAACAACATCTTTTTCCCATTTTGGATCAGATCTTTCAAGGTCGGTATCTTCAATTCTTAAAATGAAATTCCCCTGATTTTTACGAGCAAAAAGATAATTAAAAAGCGCAGTCCTTGCAGTGCCAATATGTAATGGTCCGGTTGGAGAAGGCGCAATTCTTACTCTTA
>DAOPTN010000062.1:0-1651 GCA_035349995.1 Candidatus Pacearchaeota archaeon | reverse complement strand
GAAAACAGTAGAGGTGGCAAAAAGAATACAAGAAGTAAAGATTTTATTTTAAACAAAAGTGTGTTATTATAAATTAAAGGTCGAAAAGTAAATAAAAATTTAATATTTTGAGCGTATGAATAATATAGTAATGATAAAAAATTCAGTGAAATATTGGTACTTAGTACTTGTTGTAGGCATCATTTCAATCGGCGTCGGGTTGTGGGTAATGATTTTTCCTCGCGAGTCAATCACGGTAACTGCTCTTGTTTTTGTTTTGACATTTTTAATCACTGGTCTTTTTGAAACAATATTTGCGATTGCCAATAGAAATGCAATGACTAATTGGGGTTGGGGACTTGCCTTGGGTATTTTAAACTTGATAATTGGTGTTCTTTTACTGTTGAATCCGGCGATTTCAGTTCTTACCCTGGCTTTTTATGTTGGATTTGTAATTCTTTTTCACTCCTTGGCTGCTATTATTATCGCTTTTGATCTTAAGAGATACTTGATTTTACAGTGGGGTAATTTACTGGCAATGGGAATAATAGGATTTATCCTAGCCGTTCTTTTACTTGTTAATCCGTCTTTGACTACGATGGTTGTAGTAATCTTTTTGGGGCTTGCCTTAATAATTGGTGGTACAATGAGTATCTACTTTTCATTGAAACTTAAAAAGATCAAAGAACGTGCGCAAAAAATTTCCTCTGATTTAATGTCCCGTTACGAAGCGATTAGAAAAGAGATAGAAGATATTTTTAGAGGATAGAAACTTTTTATATTTTATCAGCGGCGAGCCATATTTTTTTGCTCGCCGTTTTTTTAAAAAAATAATATGAGAAAAATTCAACCAAAAGAAAAAGTTGTTTTGGTGGGAGTATTAAAACAAAAAAGAGATCTCGAGATTATTTTAAAAGAGAGATGGTATCGCATTCCTATTGATTATGCGCCAAAACGCCAATTTGATTATTTGGCTTTTTATCAGCCCCTTTCTTTTGGCAAAGAAGGAAAACAGATTAAATATTTTGCTGAAGTTTTTGATTTTAAAAAAGTTAAAAGAAAAGATTTATTACCAAGTGAAATAAATCATCCACGCGTTGAAAAAGATTATTTTCAAATTCGTCTTAAAAACATTCAAAAACTATCCCAGCCAATAAAAAATATTCATCCCCGGCGGATCTCTTTTGGATTTACCACCTTAAGTCGATTTTTAACAGCAAGAGATGTTTTACAACTGTATAATGTTCCTCCACTTGAGAATATTGTTGAAAAAGGTTTAAAAAATGTTGGCATTAAAGTTTTAAATCAATATCGTCTTACGATAAATAAAAAGAGGTTTCGCCTTGATTTTGCGATTTTTTGCAGAAAAGGAAAGATTGCGATCGAGTGCGATAATAGAAAAGCCCATTCAAATTCCCTTCAAAAAGAAAAGGATAAAATAAAAGATGAATATTTAAAAAATGATGGTTGGGAAATTATTCGTTTAAAAGAAAATGCAGTTTTATCAAAATTAGATAGTTGTCTTTTAAAAATCCAAAAGACAATCCAAAAACTAGGTGGTATAGCAATGTAAAATTTTTAAAAAATAATCACAATTTAATTTATTTAGGTTCAAGAATTTAAAAGGGCCAAGTCGAAGCAGAAAAATTTTACTGAGGACCACCCGGAACGG
>DAOPTN010000061.1:0-1658 GCA_035349995.1 Candidatus Pacearchaeota archaeon | reverse complement strand
GTCGAGTCAAAATTAAACGTTGCACTTTTCCGGATCTTAAACAATCAACAGCCATAGCCACAGCTAGATAAGTCTTTCCTGTTCCTGCTGGACCAATACTAAAAACTATATCGTTTTTTTGCAGTTCTTCTATATATCTAGCCTGACCCTCTGTTTTGGCGAAAACTCTGGACCCCAAAATACAGGTATTAACTACTTCTTTCATGGATCTTTGATTATTTTTCTTTTTTTCACCGTTACCGTCATTTTTGTGACGGGAAACTACATATTGAAACTGGTCCCAATCTAGTAAATGACCTGCATCTAACAGCTCAAAAAGTTCCAATAAAATCTTTGAAGTTTTATCTACCGATTCATCGTCTTTTCCTTCAATATAAATCTTTCGGTTTTTATAATGAATTTCCACATTCAATTCTTTTTTTAAATATTTGGTTCGGCTGTCATATGCTCCAAATATTTCTATCGGTTCAATATTGTTGGGAATAGTGATGGTGTTTCTCAAAATAAATTATCCCTCCTCATATATTTTCTTTTTTCGTTAATTACCAATTTATAAGTTTTATGAGTCATTAAATAATTTTATTGTTTTTACCAAATCGTAATTAAGATAGTTAAAAAATAGTGTATAATTTCAAAAACATAGATAAAAACCAACTGGCATTTTTAATTTAAATAATGCTACTTTATTCATAGTAATTATACCATAAAAAATAAAAAAAGTTTAATCGGAAAGGGTTTGTATTATGTGGTACCCAGGGCACATTGAAAAAGCTAAAACATTAATAAAACAGAATCTAAAATTAGTTGACGCAGTAATAGAAGTTTTAGATGCAAGAGCACCTATTGCAAGCAGAGCATACGAAGAAGAAGAGTTATTTAGAAACAAAAAAAGAATCATTTTATTAAATAAATATGACATTTGTGACAAACAGAAAACAAAGGAATGGGAAGATTTTTATAGGCAAAAAGTTGGTGATGTATTCAGTATAAATTCAAAAAATACAAATATAAAAGATTTTTTTGTGAAAAACATTTATCCCTTAGTTCCAGAAAAATTTAACGAAAGAAGAGTCATGATAGTTGGAATTCCCAATGTAGGTAAGTCAACGTTCATTAACAGTTTAAGAGGGAAAAAAACTGCTGCAGTTGGTGCTCAACCAGGAATAACAAGAAACGTACAATGGATAAATGTAAGCAACAAATTAAAGGTTTTGGATACACCAGGGGTTTTGTATCCCAAGATCTTTAACAAAAAAATAGCTAATAAACTAATAATTATTGGTTCTCTAAAAGCAAAAGATGAAGAATTGGATGAAGCGCTTCATTTTGCATTCGATTTTTTAAAAACCGAGTATCCTTATATTTTAGATAATATTATAGAAGATTGGCCTACTTGCAAGAGCGCATATGATTTCATAGAGTTATTTTGCAACAAAAGAAACTTCGTAAAAAAAGGAAATATCTTTGACTACGAAAGAGGTAGAAACACCTTTTTAAACGAACTTTCTTTAGGAAAATATGGTGGTATAACTTATGAGTTGCCGGTTGATTTTAATTAAAAAGCCAGGTATTACCCTGGCTTTTTGTTGTTAAGGTTAAAACTTTTCTACTATCTTTACATAATCTCCGTTATTTAACAAGGCTGCATTTGCTTCATC
>DAOPTN010000060.1:0-1665 GCA_035349995.1 Candidatus Pacearchaeota archaeon | reverse complement strand
AGAAAAAAATAAACATCTTTATAAGATAAGTAAATATAGAATATCTAATAAAATTAGAATTAGTAAAAAACCCTTTTAAAAAAGCAAAAACAGAGGTCAAGACCTCTGTTTTTGCACAATGGCTGCGGGGCTAGGATTCGAACCTAGATTAATGGCTCCAAAGGCCACTGTCCTACCATTAGACGACCCCGCATTTTTGTTTTTGCAAAATTATAATATCATTATCTCCCCAAAATTTCAAATTAAAACAATGGAACGAGATCGTTTCTCGTTCCATTGTTAAAACCTTTAATCAGTCCCTAATTTTATTTTTTCTTTTTAAAGGAAAATTTAGCAGTCAAAATCTTATCAGTGTTAAAAATTTTTAAAAGAATTGAGATAATGATTCCCAAAACCACCAAAAGATACAAAATTCCCAAAATAGCAGTTTGGTACTCGCCAAAAAGTAAAGCCCTTGAAGCCAAAATAGGATGCGAAAATGGAATAATATACAAAATGATTCTTACGGCACTGGACATTTCGCCAATGTCTTGGAACATCAAAAGAAAAAATGGAATCATTGCCAAAATTACAATAGGCATTATCATTGTATTGGCGCTTTTTGTGCTTTCGGAAAAGACTCCAAGAAGCATTGATAAGGCAAGCGCAACCAAAATAGCACAAAAAATTGATATTCCTAAAATTATATATTCTAAAGGACCCATTACAAGGCCAAAATCTGCCAAACTTAAACTTTTATTAATTTCCTCTTGAGGAACGGTCATTGAATTAAAATAATAATTAAATCCGAACATATAAACCACTGCCATCAAAAGACCAACCACAGCTGCTCCTGCCATTTTTCCTATAATAATGGTTTCTCTTTTTATGGGCATTGTAAGTAAAGTTTCAAGGGTTTTATTTTCTTTTTCTGTTGCCATTGAAGTGATCATTATTGTTCCGCAATAAACAATAACAAGCATTAAGATCATTGGAATAAAGATGTTTTGTGAAGAAATCAAATTAGCTACCATTGCTGGATCTCCTTCTTGAATCTTATCATTAACCACTACTGAATTTTTAATCTCAATAGGATTTAAAATATTATCAATATTTTTATCAGGAAGAATTTCTTGAAAATATGCATCTCTCAACGAATTATTCAAGGCCTGCACAATGCTTTCTATTTGACCAGATGATGTTGTTGCCCCTAAACTGAATCCTTTAAAAATAGAATAAACTTCGATCTCGGCTTTTTCGCCGCTTTGAAGTTTTTTCTCAAACCCGCTAGGAATTAAAAGCAAATTTGTTAAATTTTTTTCCTTTGCTATTTTAACTGCTTCTGTTTTTTCTTTGGTTTCGGTAATCTCATCTATTCCAAAAGAAATGCCTCCATCTGTTTCAGATAAAATTGATTTTATTTTATTTGAGGTTGGCGTTTGATCTAAATCAAGCAAAGCAATAGATGTTTCTTTCATTGTTTTTGTTGCTTCTTCTATTTGACTTCCAATCATTTGCCCTAGCCAAATAAATAACAATACAGTAAAAACCAAAGAAAAAATCAACTGGACATTAATTGTCTCTTTTATTTCTTTTTTGAAAATTGAAAAAAAATTAGACATAGAATTAAATAAAACTCAAAATCACAAATTCTAAATACTAAACAGAAATCAGTTGTCAGAAATC
>DAOPTN010000059.1:0-1693 GCA_035349995.1 Candidatus Pacearchaeota archaeon | reverse complement strand
AAAAGAAGGCAAACTTCTTTGAGAACACGAGCGCAGCGAAGTAATTTCTCCACTATTGTCATTGCGAGGAGTGAACGAAGTGAACGACGAAGCAATCCCGTGGAACGTTTGTGGACGTGCAACGGGATCGCCACGCCCGCCTGCGGCGGGCTCGCGATGACAGAAAATAAACAGTGTCATTGCGAGCCGTAGCGAAGCAATCCCGTGGCAATACTCTGGGATCGCCACCCCCTCACCTTTCCGAAGGTGAGGGGTCGCAATGACAAGAAAGAAGTAGCAGCTTTTAAAAATCTTTTATTTTTTTAAAGATGATTTTAAAAATTCTTCTTGTCTTTGAGATCGTTCTTTTAAAGATATTTTATTGATTTCATTTTCTGCTATTTTTGAGAGGGATTGCAGTTCCTTATCAAATTCTAAAACCTCTCTATTTATTCTTAATGCCAAGTTATTCATTCCCAACAGTCGCATACCCAGAAGTGAACGCACTCGAGAAAGCGCTACATAACCCATTCCTGGCTCAAAGCACTTTGAAAGATCCATCTCAACAGCATCTAGGGTCATTCCTTGGCTTTTGTGAACAGTAATTGCCCATGCTAAGCGCAATGGCAATTGAGTAATTTTTGCTTTTACTTTTCCCTCTTCTTCAAACATCCAATCTTCCGGCATTACCATAATTTTTTTACCATCGGCTGTTTTAATAATTGGCAATTCATTATATTTATCAAATCCAATAACTTTCCCCAAGGTACCATTAACATATCCCTTATTGAAATTATTTTTTAAAAATAAAACAGGAGCACCCACTTTCAAAATCAGTTTTTCTGGAGCTAAACAAGATTGCTTTAAAAAATCCACTAAGGGTTGGGGACCTTTAGTTTCCATAAAAAAATAATGAGGTTTTGCCTTGATTTTAGCCAATTCTTTTTTATTTTCTAATTCAACATCCACATTGTGGGTATAAAGCTTTGTTGGTCTAATATCGATATTAATACTTGCCTGATAACGCTTTTTTAATAAATCAATAGTTCTGTCATCAACAGAATTTCTGCGAATATCATTAAGAACTTGAAGATATTCTTTGTCAGTTTGCCTCCATTGCTCGGTTAAATAACAAATTTTAGGATTCATATCTTTCCAAACATTTGAATAATTAACAAAATAAGGGGGCGGTTCACCGGATTTGCTCACTGGTGGCAATTGAAAAAAATCACCGCACAAAACTACTTGTATTCCTCCAAATGGTTGAAAGTGATTTGATTTGAATTCTTGAACTACCTGATTTACCAGATCTAACCGATGAGCATGCAACATTGAAATTTCATCAATAATAAGAACCTTTGTTTTGCTCAAACGCTTCTTTAGCTGTTCTTTTTTTAAAAGACGCCTTATTTCTTTTTGATCAATCTCATCCTTTATTCCAATACCACTCCAGGAATGAATAGTAATACCGTTTAAATGGGTAGACGCAATACCAGTAGACGCAGTGACTCCAACACTAATATGATGACTTTTTAAAAAATGAATATATTCTTTAAGTAAAAATGTTTTGCCACTGCCCGGTGCGCCGGTAAGAAAAACATTATGTCCCATTTTTAAAATTTCCATTGCTTCTTTTTGAGTCATATATATAACATTAGGTTTAATAATTTAACGCAACATTTACAAATAATTAAATATTAAACAGAAATCAGTT
>DAOPTN010000058.1:0-1741 GCA_035349995.1 Candidatus Pacearchaeota archaeon | reverse complement strand
CCTATGTCTACAAATAGACGATCGTCTAAAAAGAGACATATTTTGATAAATCAATATTGGCTTTTTGGGAAGGAGCGAAGTTTAAATGAAAAATAATAGAACCTTGATTTTTAAACCAAGGTTCTATTAATCTTTTTTTCGGATATCATGGTATGGCTCTTCAACAATATTTCTTATCGTCTATTTTGAGTTGTTTATCATAATTTCTCTTTCTATAAAAACCAACCAGATTTTAAGATTCTAAAAGAAGCGGGTTGGCAAAAGGGAAAGGGGGTTGGAAAGTGAATGTTCGCCAGGGATTTTTCCCTGCCTCGCTTTCGCCGCTGCCGAATTTCGTACCAACGAGATTGACGCACTGCGTAATTTACAACCCGATTTCCGCTGGTAAAGTATTTAGCATAAATTCTTCTGGTTTTTCTACAAACACAACTTTTTTACCGATTGCATTTGCAAATCCTATTTCTATCAATGCAGAAGCGCCCACATAACCTTCGGGATCGCAAACAATCAACGCGTCTGATTTGGAGATTGAACTCAAATGATGCCTTTCTAATTCAAGGGGACTTAACCCTTCTTCGCCAGTGAAAACTACAAATTTTTCTCCGGGATTTTTAGGTTCTGTGAATCTTGGACTAAGAACTTTTGTACCTTGGTCTTCTAATGTTCCTTTAATATCCAAAATATAATCCAAATGTTTTCTAAAACTACCGCTTATTGTGACATATCTAAACTCTTGTCTTACAACACCATTTATAAGGTTTGAGTTTGAAGGAATTATTGTCTTGATTTGATACTTTTCACAGATAGCTTGAGCTATAGCTGAGCAACCCCGTGCGCCGTGCATCCACTTTGGGTCATTGGGCATAAAAGATTCAAGCTCTTTTAATGAAACTTTTTCGAAAATATCCTCATTCCGTTTAGAAAAATCATCTGCTGATATTAAAAAGGGGTGATCATTGTCAATAAATAATTTGTTTGACTTTAATGGGTAGTTTGCCAATTGCATATAATTTAATTCTCCGCCAGTATAAAAAGCAATTTTTACTTTATTAGATAAATCAGGGATATTTTCTTTGACAAAATTTACCACTTCTTGCAATGAAACTTTTGATATTTTTTCATTTATTGAAGGAAATCTTGTAATTACCATGCCTACGCCTAAGTTTATATTTTTCCTTTCCACCGCTTCTTTGCCATACACAACCACTAATTCGGTAGAATCGCCGCCGATATTTATTAACAGAATGGGTTCATTAAATAAGCATTTACCAACTAAAGCCATCTCTAAATAAAAATTCTCCAAATCCTGGCTAATAATATTGAAAAATAGACCAGTTCTTGTAAAACATTCATCAATAAAAGAAACTCTTGTTTCGTTAATTAGGTTTCTAAAAATACCGGTAGCATAAGTTTTAATTTGACACTCTTTGTTTTCCTCTTTAACAGAATCTAGCAACTCGAAAAGCTCCTTCTTTGACGAAACAGAAATTCCTCCTTCCGGGTCAAATCCATCTTTAAAAGAGATACTTCGTTGAACTAAAAGATTTATACCCATTTGATCGCTCTTGTAAACTTTTATTTTATACGAATCAATATCAATTAAAATTTTATTTTTCATATGTTTTTTAAATTAATAAATTTAATTATCTTCAAAAGATATCAACACATTTTTAAGCAAAAAATCAAAAGAAATTCACCTATGTCTACAAATAGACGATCGTCTAAAAAGAGACATATTTTG
>DAOPTN010000057.1:0-1761 GCA_035349995.1 Candidatus Pacearchaeota archaeon | reverse complement strand
TATAATTCTTTTATCATTATTATTTCATCAGTCAGTTTTCCTTTGCGCTCTAATTGTTTTGGAATTTTTCCTACTTCTTTAAAACCAAATTTTTTGTATAAATTTTGAGCAATTTTATTTTCAGGAAAAACTGAAAGTCGAATTATTTTTGGTTTTAATTCTCTTTCTGCCGCCTTTAAAATTTCAGCCATTAGTTTTGTTCCAAGTCCCTGATTTCTATATTCTTTTCTAATTGAAATTGCAAGTTCTCCTACATGAGATTGTCTTCCTCTTCCTAATTTGATTTCAGAAGTGCCGATAATTTTATTTCCGTCTTTTACAACTAAAAAAACCTCTTTTTTCTCTTTAATATTTTGCAAAGAGTTTTCTAACCAATTTCTTTCTTCTTCTAGGGTTTGTTTTTTATTAAGTCTAATCATTGCATCTTCATCAACCAAAGAATTAACAAAACTCTGAAACTCTTTTACTCTTCGAAAATCGCGCCAGGAAAGTTTTCTAATTTTAGTTTTTTTAAGATCAATATTTTCTACCATGAGTTTTAAATCTTTAGATATTTAGTCTATCACCTTTAAAATTTAAATTCCAGAGAGAGATGTAAAATTTTAAAGTTTTGTATATAATATCTTAAGTAAGATAAAATAATGAAACCCGAAATTATTTTAGCATCATCATCTCCCAGAAGAAAAAGAATATTAGAAAACGCAGGATATAAATTTAGAGTAATATTTCCCAACATCAACGAGAAAAAATATTATCAAAATGGGATAAAAGAAACAGTGATGAAAATCAGTTTAGAAAAAGCAAGGTCAGTGGCTCAAATAATAAAATATCCTGCAAAAATTGTTTCTGCTGACACAATGGTTGAGTTTAAAGGAAAAGCAATGGGAAAACCAAAAAGCAAACAAGAGGCATTTAATTTTCTTAAATTATTATCTGGAAAAACCCATTCAGTTTATACAGGTTATTGCATTTTAAATGTAAAAACAAATCAAACAATTTCTAACTATGCCAAAACAAAATTAACCTTCAAAGAATTATCTGATAAAGACATAAAAGATTATATAAATTACTATGATGTGTTAACAATGGCTGGTGCTTACAACATCGAATCAAAAGAGGTTTATGATTTATTGGTTAAAAAGATAGAGGGTTCTTACTATAATGTCCTTGGTTTTCCAGAAAAGATTTTTGAGTATTTATAAAAACATGACTAATAATAAAAATATCAAAATAAAGAAGATAACCCAAAAAGATATTAACCAATTTTGGGATTATTTTAAAATTAGCGTTGAAAAGCAATTTCCGGAATATCCAATTAAAGTGAGAAAGTTTTTTCTTGAAAAACAATATACAAAGAGTCACTTAAAACAATGGCTAAAAAGGGGAACGATCACACTTTTAGTTGCAAAAAACAAGAATAATATTGTTGGTTATCTTTTAGCAAATGATCCTTATGGCGGCGTTTCTTCTATAATATGGCTTGCTGTTAAAAATTCGTTTCAAAGAAAGGGTATTGGTGGTTCGCTTTTAAGGAGATACGAAATTATTGCTAAAAAGCAAGAAGTTCATAAAATCACTCTTTTAGTTACAAATAAGAAAAATATTAAGTTTTACGAGAAAAATGATTATAAGTTAGCAGGATATATTCCTCAATTTTATTTTAAAATAGACAGTTGGTGGCTTTATAAAGAACTTTAGAATCAAACTTTTAACTTTTTTTATACCATTGCAAGATTGCAGCCAACGCAATCCCGGGCTTCG
>DAOPTN010000056.1:0-1807 GCA_035349995.1 Candidatus Pacearchaeota archaeon | reverse complement strand
TCTCTCTCGTACTCTGACGCTTTTATGCTCCATTTCTTTATCGCCAACAACCAAAAGATAAGGTATTTTTTGAATTTCTCCTTCTCGAATCTTTTTAGAAACTGTTTCTTTATCATTTTTTAAAATGATACGATTTTCTGCAAATTCGCTATTAATCTTACTAATAATTTCTTTTGTTACTTCTTTTGCATACTTAACATGATTTGAGCCAATCGGAATTATCCAAATTTGTTCAGGTGACAACCATAAAGGAAGAGCACCGGCATAATATTCAAGAAGAACGCCGATAAATCTTTCGAGGGATCCCAAAAGTGCTCGATGGACCATAATAACATTTTCTTTTTTGCCTTTTTCATTAACAAAGGCAACATCAAATCTTTTAGGAAGATTAAAATCAATTTGGATAGTTGTACATTGCCATTCCCTGCCGATAGCGTCTTTAATCTTAATATCAATCTTTGGTCCATAGAAAGCACCGCCACCCTTATCAATTTGATATTTTAAGTTTAGCTTTTCAAGGGAATATTTAATTGCGTTTTCTGCTTTTTCCCAATCTTTAAGAGTACCAATATATTTTTCTGGCCGAGTAGAAAGATAAATAGTAAATTCTTTAATCCCCAAATCTCTAAAAACTTCTTGGGTTAATTTTAAAATAGATAAGATTTCATCAGACAGCTGATTGGGCGTGCAAAAAATGTGGGCATCGTCTTGACTAATCTGTCTTACCCTGGTTAAGCCATGAAGTGTTCCTGATTTTTCATATCGATAAACTGTTCCTATTTCAGTAAAGCGTACAGGTAAGTCCTTATAAGAATGAATTTTTGTTTTGTATACAGCAATATGAAAAGGACAGTTCATTGGTTTTATTTGATAATCATCTTTTTCTTCTTTCCCGATTTCCTTCATATGCATTGGCGGCATCATATTTTCTTTATAAAAGTCCAGATGTCCGGATGTTTTCCAAAGATTTAATTTAGCAATATGAGGCGTATCAACTAATTGATAACCATTAGCTAAGTATTTATTAAGAGCATAATCAATAATTATTTTTTTTATTAAAGCTCCTTTTGGATGCCACAAGATTAAACCTGGTCCAACGTTTTCATCAATATGAAACAAATCTAATTTTTGGCCTAAAACTCGATGGTCTCTTTTTTCTGCTTCTTCCTGAAACTTTAAATATTTTTCTAATGCTTTTTTATTTTCAAAAGCCACCCCATAAATTCTTGTTAACATTGGATTTTTTTCATCGCCTTTCCAGTAAGCGCCAGAAATCTTAGTTAATTTAAAAGCATCTATTGGGATTTCTTTAGTTGATCTTATATGAGGCCCTTTGCAAAGATCAATAAAATCACCACACTGATAGATAGTTATTGGTTGTTTGCTAATCTTTAGTTCTTCTATCAGTTCTAACTTGTATGGTTGATTCTTGAAAATTTTTTTAGCTTCATTTAATGAAATAATTTTCTTTTCAAACCTTAAAATTTGCTTAATCAGCTCTCGCATTTTCTTTTCAATTCTTGGCAGGTCTTCCTCAGAAATTCGAGTTTCGTTCGATTTAATTCGCGAATCATTCAAGAGATTGCTAAAATCAAAATCGTAGTAGAATCCATTTTCAATTACCGGTCCAATGCCAAATTTAACCCCAGGATAGAGCTCCCGTACTGCATAAGCCAAAATATGAGCCAGGGAATGACGAACGGTTTCAATTTTAATCATAATAAAAATACAAAATGCAAAACAACAATAGATATTTATAGATACTTGTGCCTTCGGCACGATATTGATAGATACTTGCTCGCTTCGC
>DAOPTN010000055.1:0-1871 GCA_035349995.1 Candidatus Pacearchaeota archaeon | reverse complement strand
AAAAGATTTTCAATTGTTGACTTTTTAAAAATAAAAAAGTAGAATATTTATTCTAATTAGGTTCAAAAATTTAACGCAATATTACCTTCTTGTCATCACACATCTACTGTCATTGCGAGGAGCGTTCAAAGAAGATTTTATCTTCTTTTCAACGCTTCGCCCCGTGCGAAATCAAAGATTTCTTACGGGGCTCGCGTGAACGATGTGGCGATCTCGTAGCACGTCCACAAACATACAATGGGATTGCTTCGTCGTCCACTCACCTTTTACTAAGGTGAGGGACTCCTCGCAATGACAGTGGTGGGTGTTGTCATCGCGAGCGAGGTCAAAGACCGAGCGTGGCGATCCCGATGCATTGTTGCGTTAGAAACTAGAATCCACCTTAGTCAATTAGTAATTAAAAAAAATTTATGTTTTCAACAAATATTTTTAAAGCCTACGATATTCGAGGTGTTTATAAAAAAGATTTTGAAGCAAAAGACGCCATTAAAATTGGTCAAGCTTTTGCTGAATTTTTAAGAACAAATAAAAGGAAGCCCTTAACAGTTATTGTTGGTCGCGATAATCGACTTTCTTCTCCTGCTTTGACCAAAGCAATAAAAGAAGGTATAAAACTTCAGGGCGTTAATATTATTGATATTGGTCTTTCCACTACCCCTATGTTTTATTTTGGGGTCAATTTTTTAAAGGCAGATGGTGGAATAATGGTAACTGCTTCTCACAACCCACCAGAATACAATGGATTTAAAATGGTGAGAGAAGAAGCCATTCCTATTTCTGAAGACAGCGGTATTAAAGAAATTAAAAAAATGGTTCTTGGCGACAAGTTTACAAAAAGAAAGCCAGGTACTGAAATAAAAAAGAACATAACCAACGCTTATATTAAATTTAACTTGGATTTTCTTGATCAGTCAAAAATTGCACCTTTAAAGATTGCTGTTGATACTGCCAACGCTTCTTCTGGAGTTTTAATTCCAAAAATCGCGGAAAAAATTAAAAAGACAAAATTCTATCATTTGTTTTCAGAACTAGACGGGCGTTTCCCCAATCATAATCCTGATCCCCTTACAAAAGAAAATTTAATTCATCTCCAAAAAGAAGTTTTAAAAAAGAAAGCTGATCTTGGAGTGGCTTTTGATGGTGATGGCGACAGAACAGTTTTTGTTGACGAAAAGGGTAAAGCAATCTCTGGTGATTTAATTACTGCCCTTATAGCAAAAATTATTTTAAGAGAAAAACCAGGTGAGAAAATTTTATACGATGTTCGTTCAAGCAAAACAGTGGGAGAGGTGATAAAAGAAAACAATGGTAAACCGGTATTTTGTCGCGTTGGTCATTCATTCATCAAAGAAAAAATGCGTCAAGAAGATATTATATTTGGAGGGGAACTTTCTGGCCATTATTATTTAAGAGAGAATCATTTTTGTGAAACGCCGTTTTTTGTTTTGTTTAAAATAATGGAAGAAATATCTCAAGAAAAAAAGCCCTTTTCAAAAATTATTAAGCCCCTTCAAAGATATGCTTATTCTGGTGAGATTAATTTTGAGGTAAAGGACAAAGATAAAACAATGAAATTAATTGAGAAACATTTTAAAGGGAAAAAATGTAAAGTTTCTCATCTTGATGGTACAAAAATGGATTTTGGTGATTGGTGGTTTTTGATCCGTCCATCAAATACTGAACCTCTTTTGCGATTAATTGTTGAAACAAAAGACAAAAAAACAATGAAAGAAAAAATAAAGAAGATCGAAGGAATAATTAAAAAATAATTTTTACAGTGTTGTCATTGCCCAAACAGAAATCAGTTGTCAGAAATCAGAAAACAGTATTACATAAATTTCCAAGCTCCAATAACCAATGACCAATCAAAT
>DAOPTN010000054.1:0-1965 GCA_035349995.1 Candidatus Pacearchaeota archaeon | reverse complement strand
CAATCTCGAGCGAACAGGGTGAGCTCGTTGAAAAGAAGACGCATCTTCTTTGAGTTCGGGCGAAGCCCGCAACAATACAACGGGATCGCCACGCTCGGTCTTTGACCTCGCTCGCGATGACAAGAAGGTAATGTTACATTAAACTTTTGAACCCAACTAAATTATTTTTACTCAAACATTTCTTTTGCTCTTCTGATCTCTAAGATTTTTTCAGGATCTGTAGTAATAATTTGATCTTCACTGTAAGAAGCCACGACCTTCATTGCTACGTGTTTTGATCCGGCAAAAAAGAGTCCTTCGCCTACTTCTGCTTGCAAAAGCAGATTTTTTTCTTCTTGAGTTAAATGAAAAGTTTCCATAACAACATCAATAGTAGCTGGTGATTGCTTAAACAGAATTTGCAAAGAAGAGTTAGCAATAATAGCTGGGCCATATCGAGACCTCATAAAATCATCAACGTCTTGAGTAATGGTTGATACGCCCAAATAATACTTACGTGCTCTTTTAGCAATTCCATAAAGGAAAGAAGCAGCGTCTTCGTATTGCATCATCCACCAGGCCTCATCAATAACCAATATTCGTTTTTTTAGTTTTGAACGGACAATATTCCAAATATAATGCAATATTAAAAACATTCCTATTGGCCTTAATTCATCTTCCAAGTCACGAATAGAAAAAACAACTAATCGATTATCTAGATTAACATTGGTATGATGGTTTAAAAGTCCAGAAAAAGCTCCTTTTGTGTACTTTTCTAATCGCAGGGCTAAACTTTCTGCGCCTTGCATTCCCTCGAGCACCTTTTGCAAATCTGAGAGCAAAGGAGGGGTTTGATTATAAAAATCAGATTGAGGAGTGATATCTTGAGAAAGATAAGTAAGGTTAATAGCGTTATCAATAATAGCATCTTCTTCCGGCGTTAAACCGCCTAACATTATTCTTAAAAGCCCTACCAGGTTTATTATATTTGAATGGAAAAGTCCTTCTTTTGATTCGCCCTCAACAGGTGGCGGAAGATCAAGTGGATTAATATGATGAGATGATGTTAGAGAAATATTAAAATATGCGCCACCCACAGTTTCCGCTAAATACTTATATTCATTTTCAGGATCAATTACAATAAAATCTATCCCCTGGGTCAAAGAACGTAAAATTTCCAACTTTTCAAAATATGATTTTCCAGAGCCCGATTTTGCAAAAATTGTGACGTTTCCATTCTCCAAAGAAAACCTATCAAACAAAATAAGGGAATTATTGTGACGGTTAATACCATAAAGTATTCCCCTGTCAGAGGTAAGTTCAAACGAAACAAAGGGAAAACTGGCAGACAAGGGAGAGGTATTCATTGTGGTAGAAATATTAAGTTCATCCATTAAAAGAGGCGAAGATGAATTAAATCCTTCTTTTTGCCGAAAAATAGCGGGCTTGATATAAATAAGTTGAGATTCCAAAATTTGGCGCATTTCTTTTTCAATTCTTTCAAGATCACTTTCCTCATCAGCATAGATGGTAAAATAAAGCCCAAACTTAAACATTTTTTCTTGAGCTAAGATGAGCTTATCACGCAGGTCTTCTATATTGCGATAGGCAGTTTCTAGCTCTGGGTCTCGAATTAATCCCTTTTTTTCTCTTTCCATAATAAGGGCCTCAACCTCAGTAATTTTCTTTTGAAGTTGTTTTAAAATGCCGCTGGTTTCTATTGGATAAATCATCATTGAAATATCAAAAACACGATCAAAGTTAATAATAGGAGAAAGCCAATTAGTAACAACAGAACTAGGCCAGGTTAAAACAAAGTAGGTGCGGACAAATTTATTACCTACTTTTAAGTGATTTTGTTTTATTTCTAAACTAGGCGGAGCAATAATATCAAAAAGATTGAGAATTTTTTCCTTTTTTTCTACCTCCCAGCCCTTTTCAATTTTTTTATCTGCTTCTTTTTTAGTTTTATTAAAAAACGCCATA
>DAOPTN010000053.1:0-2009 GCA_035349995.1 Candidatus Pacearchaeota archaeon | reverse complement strand
ATAATTATACAAAAATATGTCAAAAATAAAAGATATCAAATTATCAAAAAATGGAAGTTTACAAATTGAATGGGCAGAAACTCATATGCCGGTTCTAATGCAAATTCGAGATCGGTTTTTAAAAAACAAGCCTTTTAAAAATTTTAGAATTGCTTGTTGTCTGCACATTACAAAGGAAACAGGTGTTTTGATGAAAACATTAAGAGCCGGTGGAGCAACGGTTGCTTTAGCTGGTTCCAATCCATTATCTACTCAAGACGATATTGCAGCTGCTTTGGTAAAAGAAGGTGTTGAAGTGTTTGCCTGGCGAGGGATAGGCAAAGCTCAATATTATCAATGTATTAATAAAGTGCTTGATACAAAACCAAATCTTACAATGGATGACGGTGGAGATCTTGTAAGCGTGCTTCATTCCAAGCGTCAAAATCTTATCAAAAATGTGGTTGGTGGTACAGAAGAAACAACTACTGGCGTTATAAGATTTAGGGCAATGGAGAGAGATAAGGTTTTGCGCTATCCGATAGTGGCAGTTAATGATGCTCAAACCAAATATTTATTTGACAATAGGTACGGTACTGGCCAGTCTACAATTGATGGAATTTTAAGGACTACTTCTATTTTGCTTGCTGGAAAAATTTTTGTGGTGTGTGGTTATGGATGGTGTGGTAGGGGAATTGCAATGCGTGCAAGTGGAATGGGATCTAAGGTGTTTGTATGTGAGGTTGATCCTGTTAAAGCCCTGGAGGCAAAAATGGACGGTTTTGAAGTTTTGCCCATGATAGAAGCAGCCAAGATCGGAGATATTTTTGTTACTGCTACTGGCGATAAAGATGTTATTAGAAAGATGCACTTTTTAAAAATGAAATCAGGTGCTATTTTGGCAAATGCTGGACATTTTAATGTTGAAATTAATGTTGATGAACTTAAAGCATTATCTCAAAAGAGAAGGGTTATTAGAGACAATGTTGAAGAATATCAATTAAAAAATGGGAAAAAGATTTATTTATTGGCTGAGGGACGATTGATTAATTTAGCTGGTGCTGAGGGGCACCCCTCAGAAGTAATGGATATGAGCTTTGCTAATCAAGCATTAGTTGCTCAATGGCTGAGAGAGAAAGAAGGAAATCTAGAGCCCAGGGTTTATAAGGTGCCAGAGAAAATTGATAATGAAATCGCTACTTTAAAATTAAGGGCCTTGGGAGCAAAAATTGATAAATTAACGCCCGAACAAAAAAAATACCTTGCTAGTTGGCAAGAGGGCACATAAAAATACTTTAACGTTTTAATTCTTTTTCATCTTTTTCAGATTAAAAGGGGAATACAAAATAAATTGTTGCCCCTTTTTATAATTTTTTATTAATCTTTTTTAATTTTCCTTCTTTGTGCTTTTTCGTCAATTTTATCACTAATTATATTTTAGATTGTTTTATAAAATTTTTATGAAAAAAGAAGAAGAGATTAAAAAATTAAATGAAGAAATTGAAAAATGTAAAAAATGTCTTCTAGCAAAGACCAGGAAAAATACTGTTCCCGGCGAGGGACCGGTTAGTGCTAAAATTATGATTATAGGCCAGGCTCCAGGTGCCCAGGAAGATAAAACCGGAAAGCCGTTTGTGGGGAGAGCTGGAAAACTTTTAAATCAACTTTTAGCAATAAGCAAGATAGAAAGAAAAAAAGTTTTTATCACTTCTCCAATTAAATGTTTTCCACCCAAAAATCGGAAACCGACAAAAAAAGAAATTGAAATCTGTTTCCCCTGGCTTAAAAAACAAATTGAAATTATTAATCCTTCAAAAATTATTTTATTAGGCGGGGTAGCTTTTTCAATTTTTTTCCCAAAAAAGGATTTGAAAGATTTTCGAGGAAAATGGATGAAACTGGACAACAAAGAATTTTTTATTACCTATCATCCAGCAGCCGGTCTTCGTTTCCCCAGAATTAAAAAAATTTTAGAAAAAGATTTTCAATTGTTGACTTTTTAAAAATAAAAAAGTAGAATATTTATTCTA
>DAOPTN010000052.1:0-2016 GCA_035349995.1 Candidatus Pacearchaeota archaeon | reverse complement strand
GCACGGGGCGAAGCGTTGAAAAGAAGATAAAATCTTCTTTGAACGCTCCTCGCAAAGACAAGAAGATTTTCTTTTTACATTTTAATCTTTCATTTTGATTTTTTCTATTATTTCTTCTGCTGTAAATGGCCGGCCGTTATATTTTAAAATCTTTTTATTAACCGTGATACCATAGCAGTTCAAAACCTTTCCCATTTGCCCCAAGGCATTTGTTTCCGCCAAAATAATATTTTTTACACCCCTCAGAGCTTCTTTTATTTGTTTTTCAGGAAATGGTTCAATTACAATCAATTGGATTAATTTAATACCCAATCTTTCAGCTGCTTCTTTTGCTGGACCTTTGGTTGATCCCCAAACAATTATTGCTTCTGTTGAATTTTTCTTCCCATAAACTTTTACGGCTTCTAACCTTTCTACTGTTTTTTTCATTTCTTCAAATTTTCTTAGGCGTTTGTCTTGCATCGCTTTTATCATTTTTTCATCTTCCTCAACGGTAATTCCGTTTTCGTCGTGCTCATAGCTGGTTGCTTTTACGACAATATCTTTTTGACCAGGAAAAGCCAAAGGAGAAATACCATTTTTTGTGATTTTATATCTTTGATATTCGCCTTTGTTGTTTTTCCATATCAGGGGTTCTTTGATTTTCACTTTTTTTTGAATTTCCGGGTGAAAAGAAAAAGTGCTTTCAGAAACCTCTTTATCTATTAAAAGAATTGACGGTGTTTGGTATCTTAAAGAAAGATTCAAAGTTTCTCCTGCCCAATAAAATGCTTCATCAGCGTCTCCGGGCGCGATCACAAACCGCACAAAATCACCATGCCCAGCACTTAAACAGAAAAGCAAATCTGCCTGTTCGGTATAAGTAGGAACGCCGGTAGCTGGTGACATTCTTTGACTTTCAACAATAACTACCGGTGTTTCGCTTTGGGCAGCCAAACTTAATCCTTCTGTCATTAGAGCAAATCCGCCACCTGATGTTCCCACCATTGTCCTTGCTCCGGCGTAAGCCGCGCCAATAGCAGCATTAATAATAGCAACTTCATTTTCTAATTGCAAAACAGCGATGTTAAATTTTTCACTATGTTCTGCCAAATAATGTAAAATACCGCTGGCTGGAGTCATTGGATAGGCAAAATAAAAATTAAGTCCGGCTTTCACTGCTCCCAAAGCCAGTGCTTCATTCCCAGTTAAAAGCGGCAAAGGTTTTTGGTTTAGTTTTTTAATTTTGATTAAAGATCTGGATTCATTATAAGCCCGTTTGGCAATTTTTAAATTTATTTCATTTTTTTCTTTAAATTCTTCTTGCAGGGTCTTTTTAAGGCATTGCCAGTCAATGCCTGCAATCTTAGCAAATCCTGCTACCAACGCAACGTTTTCCATTATCGGTATTCCTCCTTCCTCTTGAGTAATTTTTTTAAGAGGAACGCCAATGCCGTTTACTCCTGAGACCTCATCGCTATTATAGATAATTGAACTGGTTTTTGTTAAACTTTTTTTGTGTTTTTCAATGGTATTTTTGTCCAGGGCTAAAAGAAAATCAATATTTTCCCGATGACTCAGAACTTCTTTTTCCGAAGCCCTAATCACAGAAAAATTATGCCCGCCTTTGATAAGGGATTGATAATCATCGTAGATAAAAATTCGATAGCCGTATTTATTTAAAAGTTTTGCGATTAGAAGTCCGGCTTTCCTTGAACCTTGGCCAGCCGCCCCTCCAACCAAAATAGAATAATCAAGCATAGTAATAAAGCAAAAAGCAAAATTTATAGATACTTGTGCCTTCAGCACGATATTGATAGATACTTGCTCGCTTCGCTCGCGATATTCATTGTAACAATAAATATCTACAAGTATCTATAAGTATCTATTGTTATATTTGCATTTTTATTATGTATTATATTATAATTATTCCTCATAAAGCAAGGGGTAATTTTTTTTCTGCGTTAAGCGCAATACATACGCACAAACCAAAATACAAACAAATTCCAAATACCAAGCTCCAAATTCCAAACAAAT
>DAOPTN010000051.1:0-2046 GCA_035349995.1 Candidatus Pacearchaeota archaeon | reverse complement strand
GAATATTAATTAATTAAAATAAAAAGTCGAACTCTTTAAGAAAATTATTTAAGTAGAATTATGAATAAAGAAGTTGAGGTAAAAATAAAAATAGAAAATTTTGACGATATCAAAAAGAAAGTTTCAACTTATGGAAGATTAATAAAATCAATAAGGCAAATTGATGAATATTATATTCCTTTTCATAGAGATTTTTTTGCTCAAAAACCTCATCCAACAGAATGGTTGCGAATAAGAACAAACCCCGATAGAGTGGTTTTTGAATACGATAAATCTATAAATAAAAAACTAGATGGAGAGCAAGAATATGCTGAGGAATACGAAACAGAAATTTCTAATCCAAAAGAATTTAGAAAGATTTTAAAATTTTTGGATTTTAAAAAAGTGATAACAGTAGATAAAAATCGGGAGTATTGGGATTGCGGACGTTTTGAAGTTGCTTTGGATAAAGTCAAAGGATTAGGATCTTTTATAGAAGTGGAGGCAAAAAATAATTTTTTTAAAAATAATATAGAAGCAAAAATAGAATGTATTAATTTTTTAAAGAAACTTGGCGTGAAAAACGTTGAAAAAAACCACATTAAAAAGGGTTATCCTGTTTTACTGTTAGAAAAGAAAAATTAAGTTTATGAGAAAAGTTTAACTCAGCAATAAAGCGCCAGAAATTAGTTTTTACAGAGCCAATCTTTTAAATAAAAGAAGGGGAGTATATTGAGGGAAAATATAGTTCTTCAACCGCACTCAGAGAACATAAACATTCTCTAAAATCCTGTACAATATTAGAGAATGTTGTAATTAGAATAATTTTTGCGCTCACCTATGAGCGAAAAGTAATGTTTCCGATCAGTTTCTTGACTTTTTGATCGGAAAGGTTAAAATAAATCAATATGACAAAATTTCACCATCCTAAAAAACTGCCACCCTCTTTAAATCCTCAAAAATTTTATCTTGAACTTACTGAGGCAGCATTAGAATTGGGAAATTTAAATGGTCTTCAAAAAAATTTACCTGACCCCAAAATTTTAATTGCGCCGTTATTGATTAAAGAAGCCACTGTCAGTTCAAAGATTGAAGGCACTCAAAGTACGGTTTCTGATGTTTTAGAATATGAAGCTACGGGAAAACCAAGGTATAAAGATACCATAGAGGTATCAAATTATAAAAAAGCAATGTTAATGGCAATAGAAGAGTTAAAAAAAAGGCCTTTAGATGTTTCTTTTATCAAAACTCTTCATCAGTTTCTTTTAGAAAAAAGCCGGGGTGACGAAGTTAAGGGAAAATTCAGAAATGATCGAGTTTGGATTGGAATAGAAAAAGCGCCGATAGAAAAAGCTAGTTATATTCCTCCGGAACATTTTCTTATTGAAGAATATATGGAAAATTTGGAGCAATATATTCTATCGAAAGACAATGAACATCCTTTGGTTAAAATTGGAATCATTCATTATCAATTTGAGGCGATCCATCCTTTTTTTGATGGAAATGGCAGATTGGGAAGATTATTAATTCCGCTTTATCTTTATTGGAAAGAAGTTTTATTTCAGCCAATTTTATATATCAGTGGCTATTTTGAGAAATACCGTAGTGAATATTTAAATAAATTAAACGGAGTTGATAAAACTGGGGAATACGAAAATTGGTTGAAATTCTTTTTAGCTTCGGTTAGAAATCAAGCAAAAGAGACTCAAGATTTAATAAATCAAATTTTAAATTTAAAAGGCAAAGTAGAAATTAAAGCAGAAAGGATAAAATCTCCATATTTAGAGAAAATAATTAATACTATATTTTCAAAACCTATTTTAAAAAGTACTGATGTTAAAATAGAAAGTCCGACCTCAAGAAGATTGTTGAGAAAATTTACGGAGCTTGGAATTTTAAAATCATTAAAAATAAAAGGAGTTAAAGGAAAAGTGTATATATTTGAAGATTTAGTTAATTTATTATCTTATTAAATCAATAGAACGAGATCGTTTCTCGTTCTATTGATTAAGCCAAGATTAAAAGAGACGAAATAACAATGTTAATCAAGGTTAAGGTTTTTCCAAA
>DAOPTN010000050.1:0-2090 GCA_035349995.1 Candidatus Pacearchaeota archaeon | reverse complement strand
TTGCGAGCTCGCTTCGCTCGCTCGAGATTGCTTCGTTGTCCACTCACCTTTTACTAAGGTGAGGGACTCCTCGCAATGACAGATATGGGGTTGCTCCTCTGCGGCTCCTCGCGATGACATTTGTGCTGTTGCGTTAAATTTTGAACCTTATTTGTATTTTTGAGAATAAATGATTAAAATAAGATATATATGAGAGAGTCAATTCTTTATGAAAAATTAAAAGGAACTAAGACGGTTCAATGCCTTGCCTGCAATCATCGGTGTGCTTTAAAAATTGGTGAAAAAGGAAAATGCGGAGTAAGAAAAAATATAAATGGCAAACTTTATAGTTTGGTTTATGGCAGGGCGGCGGCTTTAAATATTGATCCTATTGAAAAAAAACCGTTTTTTCATTTTTTTCCGGGCAGTGAAACATTTTCTTTTGGTACTGCAGGGTGCAATTTTCAATGTCAAAACTGTTTAAATTGGAACATTTCACAGTCCCCAAGGATTACTGGAAAAATTGAAGGAGAGGAAATTACACCTGAAAAAATTGTAGAACTAGCTATTCGTTATCAATGCCCGAGTATTTCTTATACATACAATGAACCAACAGTTTTTATTGATTTTGCTTTGGACACAATGAAATTAGCAAAGAAAAGGGGATTGCGTAATTGCTGGGTTTCCAATGGTTTTATGACAAAAGAAGCCCTTGATCTGATTGTGCCCTATCTTGATGCTGTTAATATTGATCTAAAAGGATTTTCAGATGATTTTTATCAAGAATATTGCGGAGGGCGTCTTAAACCCGTTGTTGAGAATATGGTTGCGTTTAAAAAAAGAAAAATTTGGCTGGAGATTACTACTCTTATTATCCCGGGTCTTTTAGATGAAAAAGTTTTTACTCAGATTGCAAGGTTTATAAAAAATGAATTAGGTAAAGAAACGCCCTGGCACGTATCCCGATTTTTTCCAGAAATTTCTTGGCAGATGCGTTATCTTTCCACTACTCCTCTTGCGCTTTTACAAAAAGCTTGTGATATTGGAGTGGCTGAAGGACTTTTATATGTATATGGAGGCAATGTGCCTGGGCTTGCTTCAGAAGACACTTTTTGTCCAAAGTGCCATCAAAAAATGATTGATCGGACTGGTTATACAATCGAACGTTATGATAATAATGGCAGATGTTCAAATTGTGGAACTGATTTAAATATTATTGAGTAAAAACCTATGCTTTCATTTGCCGCTATTAGTCCTCATCCGCCGATAATTATTCCTACGATTGGAACGTCGAGTGACTTGAAGGTTGCTTCAAAAACTGTTGAGGGAATGAAAGAGTTGAGTAAAAAGTTTGCTGAGGCAAAACCAGAAACGGTTTTAATTATTTCGCCCCATGGTCCAGTAGATTTTTATCGTTTTACTGTGAACGAAGCATCACCATTAGTGGGTCATTTTTATGATTTTGGTGATTTTCAAACCGAATTAAAGTTTTTTAATGATAAAAGATTAATTGAAAAGATTAAAAAAGAATTAGAAACACAAAATATTCCTTTGAGGTTAGTTAGTGTCAATGAGCTTGATCATGGTGCTTCAGTGCCCTTGTATTATTTAACAAATAATTTATCAAACAATCTTAAAACTAAATCAAACAAGAATCTAATGAATGATTTTAAAGTTGTTCCGTTTGCCTATTCTTTTTTAGATATTAAAACTCATTTTCAGTTTGGGAAAATTTTGGCTTCGATAATTCAAAACGAGAAAACAAAAATTGGCATTATTGCTTCTGGTGATTTGTCTCATCGCTTAACGCCCGACGCGCCGGCTGGTTATTCTCCCATAGGAAAAGAATTTGATAAAAAATTAATTGAGCTGTTAATGAAAAAAGATATTAAAGGAGTTTTAAATTTAGATCCGAACTTGATTGAAGAGGCAGGGGAGTGCGGTTATCGCTCAATTATTATTTTGCTTGGAATATTATCAGAAATTAAAAATTGGAAATTTGAAAAATTATCTTACGAGGGTCCCTTTGGAGTAGGATACCTCGTGGGGAATTTTCAATTTTAAATTTTAAATTTTTAAACAAATCCTAAATTCGAAATACCAAACAGAAA
>DAOPTN010000049.1:0-2134 GCA_035349995.1 Candidatus Pacearchaeota archaeon | reverse complement strand
GGCATATGATAAGCTGACGTTACAAGAAAAAACGGCTCCTTTCCTATCATCTTTTTTATATTTTCAGCACTTTCCTTTGTATTTCTTGATTGATCTTCCAAAATAATATTTTCACTCGGAATTCCCCTCTCTATTAAATACATTTTAAGATTATTTGCTTCTTCCTTTTGAGTGCCCAAAGGGTCATCTCCAGAAATAATTACAGTTGGCTGTAAGTTGTAAATCATCTGTTTTAAGTTGTAAATTCTTAACACCTCGCTTGCTCTTAAAACATCACTTTCTTTACCGCCCAAAAGCAAAACAATAGTATTTGCTTTGTCTAAATCTTCTATTCCGATCGGCTGATACATATTTTCAAGCGGTGTTAAAATTAAATCAGCTATTGGAGTAATAGAAAATAGATAGAAAAGAGTAACCCCCACTGCCAAAAAAATTTTACCTATCTTTTTTAATTTTCGCTTTTTTCTAAAAATCAAAATTAATCCTACTACCAGGAAAACAAAAATAAACCCACTGGGCACCAAAAACCATTGTAAAATTTTAAAAATAATCATTTTAAAAATAATTAAAGATTTTCTTTTAAATAATTTTTTATGTAATCAAACATATCTCCCAACTTTTCTCTTTCGTTAATTGGCACAAATGGTCTTAGGTCTAAAATAAATTTATCCTTAGAAAAGCTTTCAATTTGACTTAAAATTTTATCTTTTTTCACTCCCGCCAAATTATAATATTTTAATTTTTCTTTAACTAAATTGTTGTCTATAGCTGCTCCTTGATTTAAAAGAAACCACAAGTCGTATAAATCTCTTCCTTTAGCCCGAGTTAAAATTGCTCTGATTTTTTCAGCAAAAATTTCATCTTTTGATAAATGATAAACAAAAGAGGTAAAAAGCACGGGGTAATCTGTCTCAATAATTGATTTTTGTGGTTCTAAAACCTTTTCTCTAAAAGAAAAATCAAGGTTCACAAAAGTTTTATAGGATAAAATAGTTGGTGGAGCAGTTAATAAAAACCTTCTGCCGGTGATACTCTTTTTTTCTTGAAATTTGACATTTTCAATTTTGGAAATTCTATCAAATAATTTTTTGATAAAACCTAAAAACTCTTTTTCTTTTAATTCTACACTAAAATCCAAATCTTCTGAAAAACGAGGGGCCTTGTAAATCAAATGGATGGCAGTTCCTCCTTTAAAAAAAATCTTTTGGCTTTCTTTTTCTTTATACAATTCGCTTAAAAATAAAAGCTGAAGATATTCTCTAAAAATAGTTGTCTCATTAATTTTCTTTGTTTTGACTAAATTAACTACTTGTTCTTTCGTAATCATAAAAGATTGTACTTTTTTAGAATTTTACTAATTTTCTTTGTCTGCTTGGTTTGGGGATATTTTTTTAAAAAACTTCTGAGGCGAGTTTTTTTTAAAATTCTTAAATCCCACTCCGAAAAATCAATAGTTTTTAACCCCTTTGCCCAAAAGTAAATCTGATCTAAAACAGCTTTTTCCGGCAAAGCAATGAGAAAATCATCTTTTTTTTCATAGCCAAACAAAAGTTCTTTTTTAAAGTGAAAATAAGAAAACGCTTTGCCTTCAAAATTTTTTGTTATTGTCTTTTTGGAGGTAGCGCTGGAAACCTCATAAGGAAACTGCGATAAAATTCCATAAAAATTTAAAGCACTTTCAAAAGAAATATAAGATGGTTGATAAATAAAATTAGCCAAAGCAAAATCATTAATTTTTGCCCCTTTTAAAACATACTTTCCTTTTTCTATTTTCTCAAGTACGTTGATAGTAATTAATCTCTGAATTATTTGAAAAAGCGTACTTTCTTTTTCCACTTCTAAAATATCTTTAAGAGTTTTCAATTCAAAAAGAACTAAGCCGGATTGATAAATTTTTTTAGTAAGTTCTCCCAAGTTATATCTTTCCATATTATCTATATATACCATAGTTTAAAGAAACTTGTCAAATACCACTACCCTATAAAATAATGTCTTCCTTCGACTTCGCTCATACAAGTTCGGCAATGCCGAACGCATCTTGGCAGATGAAGACAAGCTCCGAACCTCGCTCTGCTCTGCAGAGCGAGGTGAAGGGTGAAAAGAATATGAAATTTTCTTTAAACTCCGCAGGAGG
>DAOPTN010000048.1:0-2225 GCA_035349995.1 Candidatus Pacearchaeota archaeon | reverse complement strand
TTATCCATTATCGAGGTTCAACCTCGATAGTACATTATTTAATTTAGAGTTTTGGGTTTATTTAGAGTTTAGAGTTTAGAGTTTTCGCCTATCGCATTTTCCGTGTGCCTCAATAAACATTTATTATTATCTTTCATTTCAATGCCTATAACATCAATTTGCCAATCTTGATCAGCTGGATATCTTTTTTCTGCAAGATAGAGTTTAGCTGTTCTGATAAGAATTTTTTTCTTTCTTGGGGTTATTTCTTCTTCTGGTAAAAAATTATTATTACTCACAGTTTTAACTTCAACAAAAATAATATCTTTTCCCTTTTTTACAATAATATCAATTTCACCCCACGGCTTTTTGTAGTTTTGTTCTAAAATTATATATCCTTTCTTTTGAAGATATTGGGCGGCAATATTTTCACCAATTTGACCTAATGATTTGGACATAGAAATATTTTAACATATTAGTAAACGAATTGCATCAACAAATGTAAGAATATAAGGTGTTAAAAGAATGAAATTTTTGGTCGCATCGCTTTTTGTATAAGCCAACGAATTAAATTTAAAAGCGCTGGTTAAACTCGCCGCATTTGCATTAAATTTGCTAATCCGCAATTATATTATGTCAAAAATTTTTGCTAAAAATAAAAGGGCTTATTTTGATTATGAAATTATTGAAAAATACGAAGCTGGTATTGAATTGTATGGATTTGAGGTTAAATCAATAAAAACAGGACGCCTTTCCCTAAAAGGTTCTTTTGCTATTATTAAAAATATGGAGGCATTTTTAATCAATGCTTACATTCCTCCCTATCAGCCAAATAATACTCCAAAGGATTATGACCCCTTACGAACTAGAAAATTATTACTAAAGAAAAGCGAAATTAAGAGCTTGATTGGAAAACAAAAACAAAGGGGCTTGACATTAGTACCATTAAGGGCTTATAATAGGAATGGGAAAATAAAAATAGAGATTGGATTAGCAAAATCAAAAAAGAAAATAGACAAACGGGAAAAAATTAAAAAACGAGAGTTTGAAAGAGAAAAAGAAAGGGCAATGAAGAATAAACTGTCCTTAAACCCTTAACCCTAAAGTTCAGTTGATACGGGGGTGCATTGATTCGACAGAAAGTTCTTTTAAAATAAGCAGGCAGAGGCTGATCAAATCCTCTTATAAATTTTGATCAAAAATAAGTGCAAACTTATTTCAAAAAGCAAAGAACGCTGTGGCAAATGCCTTCAGCGCTCCAGCTTTGTCTCTTGCCTAATTCCTTATAGATAGGAATAGCAAGACGTTCAATTCCTTGACTTCTCGATAAAGGATTGAGTGTCATACAATCGAGATGAGATAGATTATTTTGCTTGGATAATCTATCAAAAATTTACAAGCAGGACTAATAAACTTTTTTTGTTTATTTTTAAGGTTTATAGGTCCTTAAACTAAAAAATAAACTATGCCTGTAATATTATTTTGAAGGAATCTTTCTGGACAGGGGTTCGCAACTCCTCACCTCCACAATATTAATTTTAAAAACTAATAATTAATAACAGATATATTAAAAACCCGACCGTTAATAATCAAATCAGAGCACCGAAGGTAAGATTAATTTCTGAAAAGGGAGAAAACCTAGGCATTATTTCAAGGGAAGAAGCGCTCCAGTACGCAAAGGAGCGCAATTTGGATTTAATACAAATTACAAGCAATGTTCCTATACCAGTTTGCCGAGTAATGGATATCGGAAAGTATCTTTATCAACAGAAAAAGAAAGAGAAAGAGCAAAGAAAAAAACAAAAATCAGGAAAAATAAAAGGCATACGTATTTCTCCCCGAATCGCTGAACATGACCTGGAAACAAAAGTAAAATCAGTAAGCAAATTTCTTTTAAAGGGATATAAGATCAGAATAGAAGTTTTTTTAAAAGGAAGAGAAAAAGGAATGAGAGATTTTGCCAAACAAAAATTAGAATATTTTCTTCAAAAGCTTGAAAAGGAAGTAGAAATTAAAAAAGAAAGTGATATTAAAAAAACCCCCAGAGGAATGGAGATTATTATCTCAAAGAGATAATAACACCAACAAAGGTAGTAAGTCGATGAATTTTGCCCCCTTCAGGGATCCACAAAAACAAAGTTTTTGTCCTCTCCCTTCTTCCCTCACCTTCTTTAAAAAAGGTGAGGGGCTAGGAGATTATCTTCATCTGCCACGCTTCATTCTCGCGTAATCAAAAAATTAAACTT
>DAOPTN010000047.1:0-2721 GCA_035349995.1 Candidatus Pacearchaeota archaeon | reverse complement strand
TTTACGCGAAGAACTTAGTATGCCAAGATCCAGAGAAAATTTTAAAAGAAATACTAGCTCAATGAAACAAAAAAATATTGATAAAAAATTAATAGTGATTTTAGGACCAACTACTTCGGGAAAGTCAAAATTGGCAATTAAATTAGCCAAAAATTTTAATGGAGAAATTGTTTCTGCTGACTCAAGGCAGGTTTATAAAGAAATGGATATTGGAACCGGAAAGATTTCAAAAAAAGAAATGGAAAATGTTCCTCATCATCTCATTGATATTATTAATCCCGATCAAGAATTTAATGTGGCAATCTATAAAAATTTAGCGATTAAAAAAATAAAAGAAGTACAAAAACGAGGAAATTTACCGTTTTTGGTTGGCGGAACAGGTCTTTATATTCAAGCAATTGTTGATAATATGAAATTCCCAAAAGTACTTCCAGACAATGAATTGAGAAAAGAACTAGAGCAAAAAAGCGAAAAAGAACTTTTTAAAATTTACAAAAAATTGGACCCAGAGGGTGCAAAAGTGATTGACAAAAAAAACAAAAGACGGCTGATTCGAGCAATTGAGGTTTGTAAAGTCACAAAAAAACCCTATTCAAAACAAAGAACTAAAGGGAAACCTCTTTTCGATGTGCTTCAAATTGGAGTGAAATTATCGAAAAAAGAATTAGAAAAAAATATTTCAAAAAGGGTTGATAAAATGTTCAAATTGGGCCTTGAGAAAGAAGTAAAAACATTAGCAAAAAAATATACCTTTAATATTCCGCCAATGAAAACAATTGGTTATCAAGAATGGGCTCCATTTTTTGAAACTAAAAAAGGTAAAAATTATTCTCCAACACTTTCCTTAAAAGATAAAGAAAAAATAAAACAAGAAATTATATTGCATACCCTTCAATTTGCTAAGCGTCAAATGACCTGGTTTAACCATCAAATTGATGATTTCACCGCTCAAAATTTTTCGGAAAAAAAATTTGACGAGTTTAAGCGAGATCCTCGTATTAATTGGGTAAAAAATAAAAAAGAGGCGGAAAAATTAATTAGAGATTTTTTGAATAAATAAAAAATAAGCCGATGGTCGGAATCGAACCGACAACCTCTGCTTTACGAAAGCATTGCTCTACCAATTGAGCTACATCGGCATAGAGCTACATCGGCATATTTGTAAATTAAAAAATTTATATCTTTACTTTTTCTCCATACTCTGGTAATACCGCCTCTACTCCTAAATGATCCATTATTAATTGTTTTAATGCTCTCGCTGGTTTTTCTTCTCCTTGAACAACAAAAATTTTTTTAACCTGGTGCTGTTTCTGAATTAAAGCACTGCTTTTAATATGATAAAGCCATTTGAACAATCCCTCTCTGTCAGCATGAGCTGAATAACCCTGAATTGATTTTATTTTTGCTTTTACAGGAACTATTTTCCCAAAAATTTCAACCTCTTTTGCTCCATCTTGAATTGCTCTTCCTCGTGTACCTTCTGCCTGATAACAAATAAAAAGTAAACAATTTTGAGGATCAGGCAAATATCTTTCCTCATGGTAAAGAATTCTACCACCTGTTGACATTCCAGAACCAGCAATGATTACCTTGGGAGGAGGTGTGTCATTGATTCTCTTTGATTGATTAACATCAGGAGTAAATATCAATCGTGGAAAATCGAAAATTTTATCTCCTGATCTTAAAAGATAAGCAGCTTCTTTACTATAATATCGCTCATATTTCTTATAAACTTCAATTGAATGAATAGCAAGAGGACTGTCTACAAAAACTGGGACCTTAGGTATTCGGTCGTTTTCTACTAACTCATTAAGTTCGTATAATAATTCTTGAGTTCTTTCAAGGGCAAAAGCGGGAATCATTAAAACCCCTCCCTTGCCCACTACTTCTTCAATTGTATCTTCTAACAAATCTTTTCTTTGTAAAAGATCAGGATGGGTTCTGTCTCCATAAGTGGATTCTACTAAAATATAATCAGCTGATGAAGGAAATTCAGTTGGTCGTAAAAGTGGTGTTGGCTGATTGCCCAAATCACCTGAAAAAACAATCTTTTTTCCTTCGGCAAATACTTCAATAATAGCTGAACCCAATATATGACCAGCATCAAGCAGTTTAAAGAAAATTTCTTCTTTTGCATTAATTGATGATTGAGAGAACAAAGAAGGAATTTGAATTTTTTGATGATATTCAACTGCTTGAAAAAGTGTAAATGTTTTTTCAAGATCCTTTTGAGAAAACAAAGATTCTCTTTCTGATAAATCACTTTCTTGGGGCTGAAGATTTAATTCATCTTTCAACATTAATCTAGTTAAATCCAGAGTAGCAGATGTACCAAAAATTTTACCGCAAAAACCATCTTTTACCAATTTTGGTAAGCGCCCAATATGATCAAGATGAGCATGAGTTAACAACACAGCATCAATCTCCTTTGGATTATAAGGAAAAGGGTCTAAATTTTTTCTTTCTAACTCCTTTGATCCTTGAAACATTCCACAGTCAATTAAAATTTTTCTCTTACCAGTTTCGAGTAAATAATTAGCCCCAGTAACAATTTTTGTTCCTCCAAAAAAAGATAAAAACATAAAAGAGAGTAATACAAATATACAATTAAAAAATCTTGAAATTTTATATTTGGAATTTAAAACTTTGGGCATATCCCGACTCGAACGGGAAACCTCTACGATGTAAGCGTAGCGCTCTAACCAATTGAGCTATATGCCC
>DAOPTN010000046.1:0-2755 GCA_035349995.1 Candidatus Pacearchaeota archaeon | reverse complement strand
TATCTACAAGTATCTATTATTGTTTTGCATTTTGAATTATTTTTTATAGTTCTTGACCGCATTTTTTGCATATTCTAACTTTTAATTTTTTTTGTTTTGGATTTTTATGATCGCTAAAATCTCGTTTTTCCTCGCTTTTCATCTCGCTTTGCTCGGTTTGGCTTTTAAAATTTGAGATGTTTTTGTATCCTACCCTAGCTGGCTTTCCACATTTTGGACAAATAATTTTAACATTGGAAACATCAATAGGAGCAGGAATCTCGACTACTTGGCCTTTTTCTCCTTGCTTTTTGGGACGGAGATGTTTTCTTTTAATATTTATTTTTTCAACGATAATTTTTCCTTCCTTTGGAAGGGATTTTAACACTTTTCCTTTTCTTCCGCGATCTTTCCCACTAATAATTAGCACTTGATCATCTTTTTTAATTTTCACAAATTTTTACGAATCTATTTGCGAATATTCGCAAATAAAATTCTGGTTAATTAACAATTTTACACTATGGCTTTTGCCATTGTTACTATTTTATCAAATCCTTTTTCTTTTAAAATCCTTGGGATAGGACCAAAAACTCTATTACCTTTAGGATTCTTTGTTTTGCCATCTAAAATAACTACTGCATTATCATCAAATCTTAAATACGCACCACTTGGAAGCCTAAAAGGCCTTCTTTGGCGTACAATAACTGCCCGTACAATATCTTTTTTCTTAATTGTTCTTCGTGGCTCTGCTTCTTTTACTGACCCCATAATAATATCTCCTATTTGGGCATATCGTCTTTTAGACCCACCAAAAACCTTAAAACACTGAATGGTTTTTGCTCCAGTATTATCTACAACTTTAAGCATTGTTCGCGGTTGGATCATATTCGCTTCGCTTAAAATCAAAATGCAAATATCAAAAAGAAAAATTAAAAGATTCTTTTTGCATTTTACATTTTCATTTTGCTTTTTAATTTTTAATTTTTGAATTAACTTTTCCTATCACTCTCCATTTTTTTTCTTTTGAAATCGGCCTTGTTTCTTCAATAATAACCCTGTCGCCCAATTTTAATTCTTCTTGATTGTGCTTAGAATCCTTTGGGTCCAGCCCAATTAGATTATGGGCTTTGTAATTTTTATGAACCTTATATCTTTTTTTATATTTTGGATGATAAGCCCAACTCTCAACACAAACCACAACGGTCTTTTGCATTTTATTTGAAATAACTTCACCTTGTAATTGTTTTTTCATAAATTTTCTATCAATTATGAATTTAATCAAACTAATTTGTAATTAGTCCTGACTTGCAATTCGTAGGAACGTAAGAATTCTTGCTATGTCTTTTTTTATTTCTTTAATTTCTCTTGTGTTTTTTACCTTCTTTTGAGTCAATCCAAAACGCAACTGCCAAACTCTTTCTCTCTTTTCTAAAAGAAGATTTTCTAATTCTTTTTTTGATAATTTTTTTAATTCTGCCATTTCCATATTTATAAAGTATATTGCTAAAATATTACACAAATAATTTTTCAGTATTGTTTTGCGTTTATGTCTCTATTATCTTTGTTCTAATAGGTAATTTGCGGCCAGCTTCATTAAGGGCATCAATCGCTACTTCCCTGGGTACACCATCTATCTCAAAAATTATTCTACCAGGCCTTATAGGAAACACATAATGGTCAACTGCTCCTTTGCCTCCTCCCATTCCTACTTCACTACCTTTAAATGTTACTGGTTTTGCAGGAAAAATTCTTATCCAAATTTTTCCTTTTCCTTTTAATTTTCTTAAAAGCACTCTTCTTGCAGATTCAATTTGATTAGAAGTAATCCATTTACTTCCCATTGCTTTTAAACCAAAACTCCCAAAGGAAACTTCGGTGCCCCTTCTTTCTATCCCCTTACTTCGTCCTTTCATCATCTTTCGATGTTTAACACGTTTTGGTTGAAGCATAATCTAGCTTATTAATATGTTAATTATATTTTTTCTCCTTTATACAGCCATACCTTTATCCCTACTACTCCATAAGTACAATGAGCTCTTGCTGTCCCATAATCAATATTTGCTCTAATGGTTTGAAGAGGCAATTTGCCTTTTTTAAAGGTTTCGCTTCTTGCAATCTCTGTACCATTTAAACGACCTTTTACTTTAATTTTAACTCCTTCTATCTCTTTCCTTTGTAAAATTCGTTCCATTGTCCTTTTTACTGATCGACGATAAGGCACTCTTCTCTCAAAATCAACTGCAATCTGTTCTGCAACAATAGTAGCACTGGTAGATGGTTCTTTTATCTCTTCAATATCAATTTTGACTTCTTTTCCTTTTATAAATTCAGTAATTTTTTTTGAAAGATTTTCTGCACCACTGCCACCTTTGCCAATTAACAAACCAGGTCGTGCTGTTTTTATAATAATATTTATTTTATTAGCAAGACGTTCAATCTTTACTTCTTCTATTAATCCTTTCTCAAACTCCTTTGCTAAAAACTCCCTAATTTTTGTATCTTCTTTTAGGTTTTTTTGATATTTTTTGTCAGAAAACCACATTGAACTCCATTCTTCAATTATTCCTATTCTAAAAATTTTTGGATGAACTTTATGAGCCATATTAATATAATTTCTAATTTCTAATTTCTAATTTTTAATTTTTAATTTCTGTTTTCTATTTTTCTGATTTCTCTACTGTTTTCTGATTTCTGATAACTGATTTCTGTTTAGTATTTAAGGTTTGTTTGGAATTTGTAATTTGAGATTCCCTTTCTTTTGGACGCGTGTCTAAAA
>DAOPTN010000045.1:0-2825 GCA_035349995.1 Candidatus Pacearchaeota archaeon | reverse complement strand
AATTTCTGCTTTTTAGGAGGGGGCTTGAAATTTGCAACTTTTTTAGTTATATTTTTAATGTAAAATATTTAAGAATCTTTTTATGTTTGTTTTTAATTTTACAGATCAAAATTTTGAAAAAGAAGTATTCAAGAGTCAAAAGCCGGTTTTAGTTGATTTTTGGGCAGAATGGTGTATGCCCTGTAAAATGATGTCTCCTATTATAGAGGAGATTGCTGATGAATTTAATGATAGGATTAAAGTAGGAAAACTCAATATTGATGAAAATCCATTTATTGCTACTACTTTTTCAATTGATGCTATTCCAACATTGATTTTATTTAAAAACGGGAAAGTGGTTCAACGGATAAAAGCTCTTCAGCCCAAAGAGGTGATTGAAGAAATGATACATTCAGTGATAAAAGAAAATTAAATAAAAAATTAAAAAGCCCAATTTAATTGGGCTTTTTAATTTGTAAAAACTCAGCGGTCAAAGAAAACTGCGTTTTCTTTTTCCACTAAATTTTTTAAAAATAAAAAATTTAGCGGGTGATGGGGATCGAACCCACGTACACGGCTTGGAAGGCCGTTGCACTACCACTGTGCTACACCCGCGCAAAGCAAACAAATAAAAAGTATCCACTCGAGGCAGCTCTTTACCCCATTTTTTATTTTAGAGTAATATTTCCTTTGCTCTTTGGACAATATCATTTGGGTCGATGTTTACTTTTACCAGATAATCAAGTGCTCCCATCTCAAAAGATTTTTTTGTGCTTTCACTGTCTGAAAAATTAGTAATAATGACAACAGGTATATCTTTTAACTCAGGATCATTTTTTAATATTTTTAATACTTCAAGACCACTCAATTTTGGCAAAAGCAAATCCAGTAGAATTAAATCAGGGTGATTTTCTTTGGCCATTTGAACACCTTTTTCGCCGTCCTCAGCGACTATTACTTTAAACCCTGCTTTTTGAAGGGAAAGAGCATAAATCTCAGCAATAAAGATGTCGTCCTCTACTAATAGAACCCTTTTTTGTTGGTCCATATTTTTGTCTGTTTTTATCGGGGCATCCAGACTCGAACTGGAACTAAATCCTCCCAAAGGACTCGTGCTACCATTACACCATGCCCCGGATTTATAGGGCTAGTAATTAAATGCTTATTTTTTATTAGTATATACTAATAAGAGACAAAGAGCAAGACAGCAGGCATTTTTTTGATTTTGCAATTTTTTTATTTTTGGTTTAAATTTATTTAAGATTTTGTTTTATTTATTATAAAAAATTTCTATGTCTTCTTCAAGAGCATTTTTTTATTTTTGTCTCTGCTTTTTAGGAGGCGTGTTGATCGCTTCTTTTTCCAATCCTTTATCAATAAGTATTGGTATTTTTGTTTTATTTTTTGCGTTGATTATAGGGGTTGCAGTTTTTATTGTTTTTTATAAAAAAGATATAGCAATAATTGGTCTTTGCATTTTTACTTTAATCTTTGGGATTTACTGGGAAGAAAAATTTGAAAATGAAATTATACCATCTTTAAAAGACATTCATTTTTATAATGAAAAGGGAAATATTACTTTTGAGGGAATTATTTTAGAAAAGCCAGAAGAAAAAATGAAAAACACTCGTATTATAGTTGAAAGCCAGGAAATAATTGATGATAATGATTCTAAAACATCAGTACGGGGCAAGGTTTTAATTACTTTGCCAGTTGGTGTTAATTTTGATTATGGAGACAAGATTAAAGTAACTGGCAAGCTTCAAACTCCCCAAAAATTTACTGAGGATTTTGACTGGCCAGAATATTTAAGGAAAGAAAGAATTTATTCAACAATGTATGAACCAGAAATAAAAAAAATTTCTTCTGGCAATGGCAATCCAGTATTAGCAAAGATTTTTTCTCTAAAATCAAAATTAAAAAATACTGCCGAACTTATTTTGCCACCAGAAGGCGCTCTTTTGTCAGCAATGACTTTAGGCGACAAAACAAGAATTTCTGAAAAATTAAGTAATGATCTTTCAAGGGCAGGTCTTTCTCATATGGTAGCAATTTCAGGGCTACATATTATGGTTTTATTTAGCATTTTGCTTTCCTGTTTTTTATGGATCGGTTGCTGGCGCAAAGAGGCAACAATTTTTACTATTTTATTTTTAATTTTTTATATTTTAATGATTGGTGCTCCATCATCTGCAATTAGAGCGGGAGTGATGGGAGGATTATTATATCTAGGAATGGCTTTTGGTAGGTTAAATCAATCATCAAGAGCAATTACCTTTGCAGCAACCGGAATGGTAATTTCAAATCCCTTAATTTTAACTCGCGATGTTGGTTTTCAACTCTCTTTTTTAGCTTCGCTTGGGCTTATTTATCTTTTACCCGTTTTAAAAGAAAAGTGGCAGGTCAAGGATTCAATGATCAAAGAATTGCTTTGTATAACCCTTGCTGCTCAGGCATTTTGCTTGCCGATTCTAATTTACAATTTTGGTCAGGTGCCTATTTTGTCTCCACTTTCAAATATTTTGGTTGTACCTCTTCTATCATGGCTTTTGGGGGCCAGTCTTTTATTTTTATTCTTGGGGACAGTTTTTCCACCCTTGGCACTGCCTCTTTCTTTTATTATTTGGTTGCCTTATACTTTTATTGTAAGAATTTTGGATTTGATTTCAGCGGTTCCATTTTCTACAATTAATTTTAAAGTTTCTCTCGTTGTGGTTTTTCTTTGTTACATATTATTATTTTATTTTACAGCAAGGGAAAACAAAAAGGTTAAAATTTCTAATTTCTAATTTCTAATTTTCAATAACGCGAGATCGCTGAAAGCGATCGAAGCGTCGAAAAGAAGA
>DAOPTN010000044.1:0-2843 GCA_035349995.1 Candidatus Pacearchaeota archaeon | reverse complement strand
TTGCCTCCCTCTCTAATAGCAAATTTCTGTTTATCTTCCATTGCAGCTGGTGTTATTAATTTCACAGTCAAATTTACTGTATCACCAGGCATCACCATTTCTGTTCCTTGGGGCAATGTAACCTCGCCCGTAATATCTGCTGTTCTGATATAAAATTGCGGCTTGTAACCATTAAAGAATGGTGTATGTCTTCCTCCTTCTTCTTTGGACAAAATATAAACCTGACACTCAAACTCAGTGTGAGGAGTTACTGTTCCTGGTTTTGCTAATACTTGACCCCTCAATACCTCTTCTTTTTTTAATCCTCTTAACAAAATTCCTACATTGTCGCCAGCCCTTCCTTCTTCAAGAATTTTATTAAACATTTCAATACCAGTAACAGTTGTTTTTTTAGTTGGCTTAATTCCCACCAGTTCTACTTCATCATTTATATGCACCACGCCTCTTTCTATTCTTCCTGTGGCTACTGTTCCTCTTCCTTCAATGGTGAATACATCCTCAATTGCCATCAAAAATGGTTGATCTATAGGTCTTTGGGGCTCAGGAATATTTTCATCTAACGCTTTTACCAGTTCCAAAATTGGTTTTACTGCTTCATCATCTTTTGAGGTAGATTGTAATGCTTTTAAAGCTGATCCGCGAATTACAGGAGTATTCTTCCCATCAAAACCATATTTTGTTAATAATTCTCTTGTTTCTTCTTCTACCAAATCAACTAATTCTGGGTCATCTACTTGATCAATCTTGTTAAGAAACACCACAATTGCTGGCACGCCTACCTGACGAGCAAGTAAAATGTGCTCTTTTGTTTGGGGCATCGGACCATCAGGGGCTGATACCACCAAAATTGCTCCATCCATTTGAGCAGCGCCTGTAATCATATTTTTAATATAGTCAGCGTGGCCCGGGCAATCAATGTGGGCATAGTGCCGTTTTTCGCTCTCGTATTCAAGATGAGAAATATTAATAGTTAATCCTCTCTGTTTTTCTTCTGGAGCAGCATCAATTTGGTCTACGGTTTTTTCGCTGGCAGTCAAGCCCGCTAATCTTAATGAATGCAATATCGCTGCTGTTAGCGTTGTTTTGCCATGATCAACATGACCAATCGTTCCCACATTCAAGTGGGGTTTTTTTCTTTCAAATTTTTGTTTTTCTGCCATAATTATTCTAAATCCCAAGCACCAAAAACCAAACTTAAAACAATATCTAAATTTCAATAATCAAAACTCTAAATATGTTTTGAATTTTGAATTTAAAATTTGTTTGGAATTTGGAATTTGGAATTTGGTATTTTAATTTATTTGTATTATTTACTTTATTTATTTTTAAAAATTTATTAAGGATTTTTAATTATATTCCCTTTTTTAAAAAATGTCAAGGATAAAAGGACTTATAAGTTTTTTCTTATTTTCTTTACTATTTCTTCAAGCGTGAAGTGCGCTTTTATTAAGTAGTCCTCTGCTCCTAATTTCATTGCCCGATCAATATCTTCTTTTTGCCCAAGATTAGAAAGCACAATTACTTTTGTATCAACAGTGGCAGCGCTTGATTTTATTTTTTCTAGAACCTCAAACCCATCAAATCCTGGTAAAATAAGATCTAATATAATAAGATCAGGATCTTCTTCTCTTGCTTTTTGGAGACCCTCTTCTCCGTCTTTGGCTGTTACAACTGTAAAATCTTTTTCTTCTTTCAACTTTGACTCCAACAGTTCTCTTAAAAACTTATCATCTTCTACAATTAAAATTTTGGACATAATTTTTATAATTAAACAACTGTTTAGTTGCTGATTGTAAAATTATTCTCCGATTGTTTTTTTAACTTTTTCAATTACTTCTTTGGGGTCAAATTGGGTTTTCACCAAATAATCTCTTGCACCCATTTCAAGCGCGCGGGAAATTTCAACCGGCTGACCTGAGTTTGAAATAATAATTACAGGAATTTTTTTTAGACGTGGATCTGCTTGCATTTCTTCCAGCACTTCAAATCCTCCCTTTTTTGGCATTAAAACATCCAGTAGCACCAAATCAAAATCCTCTTTTTTCATTTTAGAAAGGCCTGCTTGGCCATTCGGAGCAATAGAAACTTTATAATTTTCCTCTTTTAATTTTTTTTCCAAAAGATCAGCTAAAATTTTTTCATCTTCTACAAGTAAAATCTTCTGTGCCATAAATAAATTATTATTCTACTATTAGTATCATTTTAGCTCTCTTTTTCAAAAAGTCAAGAGCAATAAAACAAGAGCAATAAAAACAATAGCCCCTGAACCGAATTAAAGAGCAACATTAGTACAAATTCCAAATACCAAATCCCAAATTCCAAATAAATACTAAATTCTAAATGCTAAACAATATTAAACAGAAATCAGTTGTCAGAAATCAGAAAACAGAAAGGAGGCAATCCCTCACCTCTGTCATCGCGAGCCCGCTGAAAGCGGGCGTGGCGATCCCGTTGTATGATTGCGGGCTTCGCCCGAACTCAAAGAAGATGTGTCTTCTTTTCAACGCTTCGCTGCGGCTCGCGTACTCAAAGAAGATGCGTCTTCTTTTCAACGAGCTCACCCTGTTCGCCCGAGATTGCTTCGCTCCGCTCGCAATGACAATGAAAAAGGAGTTTGCCTTCTTTTCGACACTTCGCTACGGCTCGTGTCAATGACAAAAAAGTTTGGAATTTGTGATTTGGGATTTGTTTGTATTTTGGTGCTTGTGATTTGAGATTTATTCATTGGAAGATTATGTTCTCTTGATTATTTTTTTACCAATGTATTTTTGAAGAACTTCGGGAATTTTTATACTGCCATCTTTTTGCTGATAGTTTTCAATAATAGCAATCAACATTCTGGG
>DAOPTN010000043.1:0-2887 GCA_035349995.1 Candidatus Pacearchaeota archaeon | reverse complement strand
TTAATATTGTTTAGTATTTAGAATTTGGTATTTGTTTGGAATTTGGAATTTGTTTTTACTTTGATATTTTTACTTTGGTATTTTTAATTTTCAAAAATTTCAAAAATTTGCTATAATAAAAATAAATATTTTAATGATTGGTTATAAGGTTGTTAATATGTTTTTTTCGCAAATTTTTTTAAAAACAAGAAAAGATATACCCAAAGGGGCTGAAGTTACTTCTCATAAATTATTATTAAAAGCTGGTTTTGTTGATCAGATTTCATCTGGCAGTTTTTGCTTTTTGCCTCTTGGTTGGAAAGTTCATCAAAATATTGCCAATATTATAAGAGAAGAGATGAATAAAATTGGAAGTCAGGAAGTTTATTTTAATGCTTTAATTCCAAAAGAGCTTTGGGAAAAAACTGGTCGGTGGGAAACAATGGATCCGCCTCTTTTTCGAGTAAAAGATCGTCACAAGCAGGAATTTGGTTTGGGATCAACACACGAGGAGGTTGTTACCAAAATTGCAAAGTCCTATATTCAATCATATAAAGATTTGCCAATTGCTCTTTATCAGATTCAAAATAAGTTTAGAAACGAAATGAGATTTAATGGTGGTCTTTTAAGAACTCGGGAATTTACAATGAAAGATCTTTATAGTTTTCATCAAGATGAAAAAGATCTGGAAAAGTTTTTTGATAAAGTACTGCTGGCTTATGAAAAAATTTTTGAACGTTGCGGTTTAAATGCTATAAAGAGCGAGGCCTCTGGAGCAGGATTTGCTGAAAAAGGGGCAAAGACATATGAGTTTCAAGTTGAAAATGAAATAGGAGAAGATAGGGTGATTTTTTGTCCTGACTGTAAGTGGGCAGCAAATAGTGAAATAAGCCCAAAGAAAGAAGGAGAACGTTGTCCAAGATGTAAAGGCAGTTTAATACAGATAAAAACAATCGAAGTAGGCCATACTTTTATGTTGGGAACAAAATATGCCAAAGCCCTTAATCTTTATTTTAAAGATAAAAGAGGTAAAGAGAATTTGGTTTTTATGGGTTGTTATGGGATAGGGTTGGGTCGATTAATGGCAACTATTATTGAAGAAAATTATGATGAAAAGGGGATTATTTTTCCAAAAGAAATCGCGCCATTTGATGTTTGCCTTATTCCTCTTGAATCTCAAAATTCAAAGATAAAATCTCAAATTAAAAAAACTGCTGATAGTATTTATTGTACTTTACAAAAACAGGGATTTGAGTTATTGTATGATGACAGAGAAAATAAATCAGCAGGGGAAAAGTTCGCTGATTGTGATTTAATAGGTATTCCTCAAAGGATTGTAATTTCTGAAAAAACCTTGGCGAAAGAATGTGTTGAAATAAAGGGAAGAAAAGAAAAGAAAGGGAAACTAATGAAAATAAATCAAATTTATTTAAATCAAAAATCAAAATTATAAAAAATTCAAAGGAATAAAAAGATATATTTTAATTTTGATATTTGCGTTTTTATATTATGTTTTTTCATCGAGATATAGGCATTGATCTTGGTACAGCCAATACTTTGGTTTATGTAAGGGGAAAGGGAATTGTGATTAATGAACCGTCGGTTGTAGCCATTAATAAAAAGACCGGTCAGGTTTTGGCCGTAGGAGAAGAAGCCAGAAAAATGGTGGGCAAAACACCTGCTCACATTATAGCTACAAAGCCCCTAATAGGTGGAGTGGTTTCTGATTTTGAAATTACTGAACAAATGTTGCGTTATTTTATTGATAAGGTGTTTGGTAAAAGATTTTTTCCCTGGCCACAACCTCGTTTGGTAATTGGAATTCCATCTGGCGTTACTGAAGTAGAAAGAAAGGCAGTAGAAGATGCAGCAAAAAACGCTGGAGCGGGTGAGGTGTATCTGGTAGAAGAGCCAATGGCAGCAGCTATTGGATCTCGTCTGCCGGTTCAAGAAGCTGGAGGCAATATGATTGTTGATATTGGTGGCGGAACTACTGAGGTAGCGGTAATTTCTTTGGGTGGAATAGTAAATTCAAAATCAATAAGGACAGCTGGAAATAGGTTAGATCAGGATATTGTTCGTTTTGCCGAAGAAGAATTTAAACTAGTATTGGGTGAAAGAACAGCTGAGGAGATTAAAATAAAAATTGGTTCCGCAATGCCCCTAAAGGAAGAATTGCAATATCCAATGCGGGGCAGGGATATTATTACTGGTCTTCCCAAAGAAGTAGTTGTCACAGATTCAGATATAAGAGAAGCAATAAAAACTTCAATTCGGACTATTGTTAGTGAAGTGAAGGCAGCAGTTGAGGAAACGCCACCAGAACTATTAGCTGATATTATGGCACGAGGAATTTATCTAGTAGGAGGAGGCAGTCTTTTGCGAAAATTAGACGAACTTTTACAAAAGGAAACAAAAATACCTGTCAAAGTGCCTGAGGATTCAATGACAGCTGTAGCTCGCGGGTGTGGTATTATTTTAGAGGATTTACCAAAATTAAGAGAAGTTTTGGTTTCTAGTGAAGAACTAGAAACGCCTCGATAAAAAAATCAAATTAGATTTAAAATTTATTTTTATTTAGAAATTAGAATCTTTTATTTTGAAAAATTTATTTATGGCTATTGATCATATTTTAAAATTAGCACGATTAGAAATTTCAGAAGAGGAAAAAAACAACTTAGAAAAAGAATTTTCTTCTATTTTGGATTTTGTCAAAAAAATAGAGGAAATAAAAATTAATGAAAAGGAATTCTCTGTTATAAATAAAAGCAAGGGAATAAAAAATGTAATGAGAGAAGATAAACAAGAAATTTCTAATTCTCAATTTATAATTTCCAAAAAATTAATTGCATCAGCGCTGGAGAAAAAAGACAGATATATTAAAACAAAACAAATACTATAATTAAAC
>DAOPTN010000042.1:0-2977 GCA_035349995.1 Candidatus Pacearchaeota archaeon | reverse complement strand
AGCAATAAAAATAAAATAAAAACGAAATATTTTTGTTTTTTAAACATTTTAATCCCTAATAGGAAGTATTACATATTTACGAGGATATATTCCTGCACTGGGATCGAAAATACTAGTAAGAACATGAAGTTTTGAATAACATCCGTTTTCTTCAAATCCCCCCCTGTCTCTAGAAAAATACATACAAAATCCATCTTCCTTTCCTTCCCAAATATCACCGGTCTTTAAAATAACAGCTGCTGATCCACTAATCATAAAAGAAATCACTTTTCCGTCCCAACTTTCACTTCCACTTCCATAGGAGTAATCAGAAAAACGCCCCTTTTTAACATCATAAGGATCTATATTTATTCCAAGGGGACTACCAGTTGCCTGTGAACATCCAGTTTTATCAAAAAAAGTGATTTTGCCACTACTGGGATTGCTCCAATTATAATAGAAAACTACTAATGAAGAAACTTTTTCATTTCCTATAGGTGGATTATTATAAGACCTATCCGCCACAGGCGTAGATATGCTAAGATTGGGAATTTCTAAAATTTCTTTGCTGACTGAGTAGATATCAGGACAATTGTTCTCACTATAAAAACCCGGCATTTCAAAAAGCACTACCCCATAACGAATGGGTAACTCGTTAATAATTCGAACAGAACTAGTTTTATTATCAAACCCGTTGTATCCACTGCTTTTTATTTTTCCTAAATCTGAAACTGAATCTTTAACATACAGTGGCCTCCCCTGAAAATTTGTTTCAGGATAAAGATAAACACCTGGTTTTCTCCATAAAAAATAAATAGATTTTACATTGCTGGTATTAACAGAAACAGAATTTTCAATGTTTTCTGGTGTTTCTACCCATTCTTCTCCGCCCAAATAATTGCTTTTGGTATAAAGATAAACCCCCATTAGCTCATCTCTTGAAGAAATAAATTCTATTCCGCTAATACCAGTTAAAGAAACAGGAGAAGCATTGTCAGAAAAATAAATTTTTTCACCATTGCTTTTTACTAGCCACACACCAGATGTGGGACTGATGGTAGGCAATGAAAGCAAGGCCAAATCAGGGTTAATAGTAGTTAAGATCAAATAAACACAGAGAAGAATTAAGAGTCCGGAAAGGGAACTGGTAAGTTTCTTTTTGGCACTGCCAATCTGCTCAGGATTGCCAGCAGAGGTAAGATATAATACACCTCCCCAGATCAAAATGCCGATAGCAATAAATCCACCCAGGGCAAGAGCAATATTAAAGATATAATTTACATAATCGGGCAAACCTTGCTCTGGAGTTGGGGCAGTGACATTGGGCAAATCAGGATAATCTACCTCATCAGCAAAAAGAGAAAAGAGAGGCAGCAATAAAAATCCACAAAGTAAAATGGTTATAATTTTTGTTTTTTTATTCATATAAGCAATAATAATTTTCTAATAGGTCCTTAATATAATCCGAGCATTTTAAACTGTCTTTATTGTTTCTGCAAATCTCTTTTTGCTCATCTGTAAGCATGCTGCTATTATAGGGATAAGCATTCAATTCTCCTTTTAATGGCGGATAAGGAAAATCCGGCAAAATAATCCACTTACCCAAGTATACCAAATCCAAACCAATTTTTGAAGAAAAAATTCTTTTTTTTGACGATTCTTTAAAAGCAAAACCATACCCAGTAATACATTTTTCTAATCGATCTCTGGAAAGAGAAAGCTTGTCTAAAAGAGTGCATCGATTAGGATCGCCCTTGATTAAATTTTTTGCTTCAGTTAAATTGCTTAATCGCTGTTGAGCGGTTTCAATGGACTGAAGATATCCAGAACAGGATTTTTTAATAGTGGCTTGAAAACTATAATTACTGCCAACCTTATAATTGGTCTCAAGGGTTATTATCAATTTAGAAGAACCGCTCCATCTAATTTCCCCTAGCAAATCTAAATAAAAGGTTGCTGGATCTTGACAGGAAGAATATTTGCCCCATCCTATTGTCTTTCTATTGACCTCCCAATACTCTGAATGATCAGAATAGGGTCCTTCTGGCGCTGGAATTTGATAATTTAAACTTTCTCCGTCTCTCTCCAAAACAGCTGTTTTATAAAATCGCATCCATAAAGAACTATCACAAGGATCTAAAAGTTGAATAGCATAACTCTCACAATTTGGATCAAGGTTTATGGTGAATGTTGCTTTGGATTCTTTTTTTTGTTCGTTGATAGAAGAAGCTTCAATATAATTATCCTTATCGCTTGTTTTTTTTGAAATGTCTTTAATTCTTGCTTCTATCTTGTCGATAGGACAAACATAATAATCAGATCCCCCCTGTCTTGGTGCACATTCTGTACAACCATAACAGCAATAATCGCTTGCACAACAGCCGCAAGGTGGCTCCTCGCAACTGCAAGGATGACAACAACCGCATCTTTTACACTCTGAACTGTTTTTGCATCTTGATGAGCATTCACATTGCTCAGGAAATCCATATAAATCATTCCCCGCATTTATTACATTTTGTAAGTTTTCACCAATAATCTGAACAGGGGATAAAATCTTACTGACAAAAACTTCTGTTTCATCAACGGTTTCTCCGATGGGAATTAAACTTTTAATAAATCCTTTTTCCTCTTCTATGTTTAGTGAGCTTTTTCCTTGTAATGTTTCTTCTAAGTATTCTTGACCCGTATCTCCCCAACAGCCATCTTCTGACCAATTGCAGTTTGCTCTTTTGCAACTATTTTCATCTGCATATTCTTTACATTGTTTTATTAAATAAAAAGTAGCGGGATCGCCTAAAAAAACATAGTCCTCAACACTGATATTATTTGCGGTTTCAATTCGGCACATTCTTTTTTGGTTAGAAAGTCCGCAACTATTACAAAGGTCTTTATTGGTGGTACTATTACAATTAAAATAAAAGCAGTATTTTTCAATTTTATAATTTCCAAACTCTTCTTTTTGAACAGGTATTTGACTTTGTTGCTTTAAAACAAAATA
>DAOPTN010000041.1:0-3123 GCA_035349995.1 Candidatus Pacearchaeota archaeon | reverse complement strand
GACAATAAAAATGTTTTATTACACTGCCTTTATAATAATCTCTTTTATTTTTTGTTCTCCTAAAAGTTTATTCAATTCTTCTTTTAGAGTTTCTTTCTCAAAATTAAGCTCCTGAGCCAAAACAGAATCCTTTGTTTCAATCAGCAAACAATCTTTTTCTAAAGAAACATTTTCAATGTGAAATTTTTTTTGTAACATTTTTTTCACAAAAGACATTTGGATTCCATTTTTAATATTTTTTCTGTTTTTGAAATTTTGTAATGAGTCGTTAAGATTTTTCCATCTCATATATATACTTTATATTATAATTATTATATAATAGGTCAACTAAAAAGACTTGTCAAATTAAAAAATTTAAGGCAAAATATAAGAAAATGCAAAATAACAATAGATACTTATAGATATTTATAGATACTTATAGATATTTATAGATACTTATAGATATTTATTGTTACAATGAATATCGCGAGCGAAGCGAGTAAGTATCTATCAATATCGTGCCGAAGGCACAAGTATCTATAAATTTTTATTTTTAAACTATTGTTATGCCTATTCGTAAATATTATCGTACTACTATTGAAGACAAGCATAAAAGGAAAAAAGATAAAAAACACCGTTCATGGCCCAAAATTGTGGGTGGCGTTTTTATTTTTTTGCTTTTGGTGGGAATAGGTGTTTTTGCTTATTTTGCCAGCAAAACTCCGAATATCGAAGACCTCAATGAAAGAATAATTGGAGAATCTACTAAAATTTATGACAGGACCGGTTCTTATTTATTATATGAAGCGGGTGAGAAAAAAAAGACTTCTGTTAGTTTAGATCAAATTTCTCCTTTACTGCAAAAAGCAACTCTAGCTGCCGAAGATGATGATTTTTATAGTCATCCTGGTATTGATTTTAAAGCAATTGTAAGAGCTATTATTTATGATGTGCTCCATTTAGGAAAGTCAACTCAAGGCGGTTCTACCATTACTCAACAACTTATCAAAAATGTCGTTTTTTTGGAGACTGAAACAAATGAAGAAGGGAAAACAGAAATTGTTGGACCTGCTCCTAAAACCATTACAAGAAAGATTCAAGAAGCAATAATGGCCCTTGAAACTGAAAGAAAATATTCTAAAGATCAAATTCTAGAAGCATATTTAAATCAAATTTCTTATGGATCTGTTTTCTACGGAGCCGAAGCAGCAAGTCAAGGTTATTTCCAAAAATCGGCCTCTGAACTAACCTTGGCAGAAGCAGCAACCTTAGCTGCTATGACTCAATCACCCACTTATTACCTCAAAAACCCAGAAGACAGAGAAGAAAGAAAAAATTGGGTTCTTGATCGAATGGTTGAATTGAAATTTACCACAAAAGAAGAAGCAGAAGAAGCAAAAAAACAAAAAATCACTTTAAGTCCAATGTCTCAACCCAGAAAAGCTCCATATTTTACAAGTGAGGTAGAAAAACAGCTTGAGGAAATGTATGGTGAGTATGACCAAATGGGGTTGCGGGTTTTCACTACCATTGATCTTAATCTCCAGTCCCTAGCAGAAAACACAGTAAGTGATTGGGCTCCAACAGTAGAAAACCGGTATGGTGCCGGCAATGTAGCACTGGTGTCAATTAATCCCAATAACGGTGAAATTTTAGCAATGGTTGGAGGAAAAAATTTTGAAGAAAGCCAGGTAAATATTTGGGAATATGGATTCCAATCCCCTGGTTCTGCTTTTAAGCCCATTGTTTATGCTACTGCCTTTAAAAAGGGATATACACCTGATACTATTTTATGGGATGTAAAAACTGTTTTTGATGAAAAAAAACCTGACTGGCCAGATAACTATGATTTAAAGCAACGAGGACCGATAAAAATGAAAGAAGCCCTAGCTCAAAGTTTAAATATTCCTGCAGTTAAAACCCTTTATTTGGCAGGAATTAATGAAACAATAAACACAGCAAAAAGCATGGGAATGATTGATACCTTTGATTCAGAACTAGATAAGAATTCTCCCAATCTGAGTATGGCTATCGGAGGAAAGGATGTAATGCCCCTGGAATTAGTATCTGCCTATGGTGTTTTTGCTACTGAGGGCATTCGCTATCTGCCCAATTACATTTTAAAGATTGAAAATGCAAGAGGAGAGATAATTTATGAACCCAAATCACATCCTATTCAAGCACTTGACAGCGAGGTTTGCCGTCAAATTAATTCAATATTATCTGATGACAGTTTACGAGCACCAATGTTTGGTTCAAGATCTAAGCTTTATCTTAATTCCTGGACAGCAGTAAAAACAGGTACTGCATCAACAGAAAAAGGAAAAATAACCGATGCCTGGACTATTGGTTATACAAAAGATCTTGTTACAGGTGTCTGGGTGGGAAACAATAAAAACGAGCCGATGCGGGGTAAAGCTGATGGATCTTATGTCGCCGCGCCGATTTGGAATGCCTTTATGAAATCAGCTGAAGCAAATACTACTCCCAAGGCATTTACCTCTCCCAAACAGATAAAAACAGGCAAAGCAGTGCTTGACGGTTCTTTGCCAAAAACAACAGTCAAAATTGATAAGATTTCAGGGAAAATAGCCACTGACCAAACGCCTCCTGATCTGATAGAAGAAAAAAGCTATTATGAAGCTCATTCCATTTTATGGTGGGTAAAAAAAGATGATCCACGAGGAGAATATCCCAAAAATCCTTATGACGATCCAGCAACAAAAAATTGGGAGGCAGGAGTTCAGACTTGGGTAAAAAGTAAAGACGGTGAATTTCAATTACCTACTGAAAAAGACGATCTCCACACCGAAAAAAATATTCCCAACATTGAAATTACTTCCCAAAAAATTACTCCAGCAAAGGATAGCAACAATAATACAATTCCGTTAGAGGAAAGAAAAATTGATTTTACAATTAAAATTAACGCTCCTTTGGGAGTAAAAAAAATTGAGGTTTTATTTGATGGAAAAAGTATAAGCATTATTGATACAAACGCAACAACCCAATCCTTTAGTTACAATATAAAAACATTGGGAGAAAAAGAAAAATATAATTTTAAAATCATTGTTACTGATACAGCAGAAAACAAAGGAGAAACAAGCGTAGAAATTTCTAATTTATAATTTTTAATTTCTATTAAAT
>DAOPTN010000040.1:0-3128 GCA_035349995.1 Candidatus Pacearchaeota archaeon | reverse complement strand
GCCGATGAACATTTTGCTTCTTTCTTAAATTATTGGCCACAGATTATTGTTTTAACAAATATTGATAGAGATCATCTTGATTACTATAAAAACCTTAAAAATATCTTTAAAGCATTCAAAGAATTTATTTCTCACCTGCCAAAAAATGGATATTTAATAGTTAACAAAGACGACAAAAACATTAAAAAATTATTATCTCAAAAAATGTCTACAAATAGACGATCGTCTAAAAAGAGACATTATTCTCTCTCGCAGGGTAGAGATAAAAAAAGGTTGGAAGAAATTTTAAAAGTACCGGGCGAGCATAATATTCAAAACGCTTTGGCAGCTTTAACCTGCGCTAGGGTTTTGAAAGTACCAGATAAAATTAGTTTTGAAGCACTGTCAAAATACCAGGGTGCTTGGCGCCGTTTTGAAGAACATGATTTAAAAATTAAAAATTTGAATTTAAAAATTATTAGTGACTATGGCCATCATCCAACCGAAATAAAAGCCACCCTAAAGGCGGCTCGAGAAAAATTTCCTGGAAAGAGAATTATTTTAATCTTTCAACCCCATCAACACCAAAGAACAAAATTTTTATTTAAGGATTTTGTTAAAAGTTTTGATGAGACAGATATTTTAATTTTAACTGAAATTTACGGCGTGGCTGGCAGAGAAAAAGGGGAGAAATTAAGTTCTAAAGATTTAGCAATAGCTGTTGAAAAAAGATGGAATAAAAGAGGCAAGAGGCAAGAGGCAAGAGGCAAAAAGAGTGTTGTCTTTATAAAGGATATGGAGGATATTCCTGACTTTTTGACAAAAATTTTAAAGCCAAATGATGTGGTAATGATAATGGGCGCTGGTAATATTTACAATCTATTTTTGCGGCTTCATCAAGGGGAAAAGAATAATCTCTCTTAGGGTTTTTGAATCAGTTAAAAGCGCGCACAATCGGTCAATTCCCATTCCAAACCCAGCGGCTGGAGGCATACCATATTCCAGTGCCTCTACAAAATCTTCATCAAAAGGATGAGTTTCTTCTATCCCCTCTTCCCGTTCTTTTGCCTGCTCTTCAAATCTTTTTCTTTGCTCCCTTGGATCATTCAGCTCAGAAAAAGCATTAGTCAGCTCCCACCCTGCCACAACCAATTGAAAACGCGCGGCTAATCGAGGATTCTTTTCATCTTTTTTAGCAAGGGGCGTTAATTCAATGGGCTGGTGAAGCACAAATGTAGGATTAATGATTTCTTCCCTACATTCTTTTTTAAAAATATCATCAAGAAGTTTTGCTCGAGATTTTTTTTCTGTTGAGATTTTTAATTTTTGAGCGATCTTTTTTATTTCATCGTCTTTCAATTTTAAAGGATCAGCTCCGATCTTTTCTGTTAAAAGTTCAAAAAAATCTGCCCGCTCAAAGGGTATAGTAAAATCAATTTCTTTTCCCTGATAAGTAATTTTCGAAGAACCAAAAATATTAGTAATAATCTCATCAAACATTCTTTCAACCAAATTCATTAATTCTTCATAATCAACAAAAGCCCAATAAAATTCCAATGAAGTAAATTCAGGGTTATGAGATTTATCCATTCCCTCATTCCGGAACACCCTCCCCATTTCATAAACTTTTTCAAATCCTCCCACCAATAACCTTTTTAAATAAAGCTCTGGTGCAATTCTTAAATATAAATCAAGATCCAAGGCATTTAAATGAGTTTTAAATGGTTCAGCTGCTGCTCCTCCATAAGTGGTTTGTAAAACTGGTGTTTCTACTTCAATAAAGCCTTCTTTGTTTAAAAATTTTCTTACCTCAGAGATAATCCTTGCCCGCAAAACGAATTTCTCTTTTACTTCAGGGTTCATCAAAAAGTCAAGATATCTTTTTCTAAACCGCTCTTCTGTGTCTTTAAGCCCATGCCATTTTTCAGGCAATGGCAAAAGAGCTTTTGAAAGCATCTGATATTCCTTTGCTTCAATTGTTTTTTCTCCTCTTTTTGTCTCAAATAAATTTCCCTTTACCAAAACAAAATCACCAATATCAAAATTATCCAAAAAGAACTGATAAGCGTCTTCTCCCAATTGATTTTTTTTAAGATAGGCCTGGAATCTTCCTGATCCGTCTTCAAAATGAAAAAATGTTGAACCGCCATGTTCACGAATGGCTCGAATACGACCCGCTAAAACAACTTCTTTCCCTTTTAATTTTTGAAAAGATGCAATAACCCCTGCAATTGACTGACGAGAGCCAACCTTTTGAGGATAAGGATTTTTTCCTGCTTTTTTAAAATTGTCTAATTTTTCCTCTCTCTTTTTTTTAATTTCTTTTTTAGTAGGCATAGGTAGAAATTTTATTAAAAATGTGATACAAAAAAGAATTACCAAATTCCAAATTCCAAATAACAAACAAATTTAAAATTCAAATGTTCAAACTAAATTATTGTTTAAAACATTTGTTAATTAGAATTTGATTGGTTATTGGTCATTGGTGTTTGGAACTTTATTTTTATGCTTTGCGATCTTCACATTCATACTTCCTGGTCATACGATGGATTAGATTCTCCGGAAAAAATAGTAAAAGCTGCTATCAAGCGAAAAATTGATTGTATTTGCATTACTGACCACAATGAAACCAAAGGAGCTGTTGAAGCCCTACGTTTTGCTTTTGATAAATCAATACTTATTATACCAGGCATTGAAATAAAAAGCAAAGAGGGTGACATTTTGGGCATTAATGTAAAGAAAAAAATTGATAATAATCTTTCAGCCAAAGAAACAATCAAAAAAATAAAACAGTGCGGCGGTATGGCAATTATTCCCCATCCTTTTGGATTTTTGTGCAGTTTTAAAACAAGCCTTCAATTTTTATTAAGCGATCTTGATGGCATTGAAGCATTAAATGGATCGCTGTTTGGTTCTGGCAATAAAACAGCCCAAAGATTTATTAAGCAATTTAATCTTCCCTTTACTGTTGGGTCCGATGCGCACAGCGCTGATTTTGTGGGACGGGTTTATCTTGAAACTGAAAATGATATTTTTTCTGCAGAAGATCTTATTAATGCTATTAAAAATAAAAATGTTTATTTAGGTGGCAAAAAACCATCTTTTATAAATAATGTTGGAAGCCACATTAAAAGAAATATCGCTAAAAT
>DAOPTN010000039.1:0-3162 GCA_035349995.1 Candidatus Pacearchaeota archaeon | reverse complement strand
CCGGTAGCTCAGCTGGTAGAGCACCCGCCTTGCACGCGGGAGGTCAGGAGTTCGACCCTCCTTCGGTCCAAACAAGTCCTAAATAAAAAACTACGAGAATATCCTCGTAGTTTTTATATAATATAAATTAAGGCAGATTCAAGTTTTTAACGCAACAACATTTTGTCTTTGACACGAGCGTAGCGAAGTGTTGAAAAGAAGGCAAACTCCTTTGAGACGAGGGAGGCGTTAGCCGACCGAAGCAATCTCGTGGTAATACTCTGGGATTGCCACGCCCTACTGCGGTAGGGCTCGCAATGACACTAATAATTACTGTCATTGCGAGAAGTCCCTCACCTTAGTAAAAGGTGAGTGGACGACGAAGCAATCTCGAGTGAACAGGGTGAGCTCGTTGAAAAGAAGACGCATCTTCTTTGAGTACGCGAGCCGCAGCGAAGCGTTGAAAAGAATACGCAGTATTCTTTGAGCTCGGGCGAAGCCCGCAACAGCACTCTGGGATTGCCACGTCCTACTGCGGTAGGACTCGCAATGACACTCTTTATTCTTTGTCTTTGAGGACACGAGCCGCAGCGATCCCGTTCCCCTTCTGTCATTGCGAGCGCAGCGAAGCAATCTCGAGTGAACAGGGTGAGCTCGTTGAAAAGAAGACGCATCTTCTTTGAGTTCGGGCGAAGCCCGCAACAATGCAACGGGATCGCCCCCCCCTCACCTTTGTGAAGGTGAGGGGTCGCGATGACAAATATAGTTATTACTTCCTGGATCACATTGAAAGGTTACCTTTGTAAAAATGTAAAAATTCCAAATCACAAGCACCAAAATACAAACAAATTCCAAATTCCAAATTCCAAACAGAAATCAGTTGTCAGAAATCAGAAAACAGTAGAGAAAACAGAAAACAGAAATCAGTAAACGAAGCAATCCCTTTCCCCCTTCCACCTTCTGTTTAGTATTTAATTTTTGAATCTAACTAATTTAAATACTGATAACTCTTTAAAAATTTTTCAAAAGCACGCAAGGTTTCTTCTGCTTTTTGATGAGATAATTTATAATCAGGGTCAGCAAGAATTCCTTCATACACTTCAGCTGCTTTTATCAATTCATCCAAATTAGAAATTTGAGCTTCATTAGCCAAAGCTAATCTTGCTTTTATTCCATTGGCTTTATAGCCCATTTTAAAAAGAAGATCATCAACAATTTCTCCTCCTTCAATTATGGCCAATTTCCAACTGGCTTCTTTTCTAGATCTTAAACGTTTTTTAATCCTTTTCCATTGCTGTTGTGCTTTTTTTTGAAGGGGAACTGGAGATCCTTTCATAAACTCTTGAGCATCAGCAGTAATATACCAATATATCCAAGAACTATTTTTCAACGCCCAAATAATCGCCCATAAAAAAATAACAATAGCAATAAAAGCCGTTGGTTTTAAAATGGATTCAAGGTTCTCCCATAATTGAGTGTGAAAAAAAAGAAAAAAATCTTCAATAGACATAGAGATAATAAATTTCTAATTTCTAATTGACCTAATTTCTAAACTGTTTTCTCAAATTCTTTTGCTGCTTCAAAAATAATTTCTTCTCCAAATGGTTTTCCAATAATTTGCAAACCAACCGGCATATTATTAAAAAAACCGCAAGGCAAAGAAAGAGCTGGTACGCCAGCTAAACTTGGCCCAACTGTAAAAATATCAGAAAGATACATTTTTAACGGATCGTCTATTTTTTCTCCTATTTTAAAAGCAACAGTTGGCGCAACTGGCGCTAAAATTAAATCAATTTTTTGAAAAGCATCTTCAAAATCTTTCTTAATCAATTCTCTTACTGTCCTTGCTTTTAAATAATACTTATCATAATAACCGGCTGAAAGAGCAAAAGTTCCTAAAACAATTCTTCTTTTTACTTCGCGACCAAAATATTTTCCTCTGGTCTTAAAATAAACATCCATTAAATTTTTGCTGGGCGAAGAGAACTTCGTTCTCTTCTTCCATCTCGCCTTGCCGTTGCAAGTCTCGATTTTTGATTTTTGATTTTTGATTTTTGATTTGCCATATCTTATTCCATCATACCGTGCCATATTTGAAGATACCTCTGATGGCATAAGCAAATAATAATCAGCCAAAGCATACAAAGTATGAGGAAGAGAAATTGTTTCTATTTTTGCTCCTAACTTTTCAAATTTTTTTATACCTTTTTCAATTTCTTTTCTCACGCCATCTTCTATACCCTCAATAAAGTATTCTTTTGGAATCCCCACTCTTAAGTTTGAAAATTGAAAATTAGAATTCAAAGAGGTTTTGCCTCTTTTCACTCCTCGCCCTGCTTCGCAGGACTCGGCAATTGAAAATTTAGAGTCAACAGATGTTGAATCTAATGGGTCTTTTCCTTTGATTGCTTTAAAAATTAATTCTGCATCTTCAACATTTTTTGCTAAAGGACCAATTTGATCAAGTGAAGAAGCCATTGCTATTAAACCATATCTTGAAACCGCTCCATAAGTTGGTTTCAGGCCAATTATACCACAAAAAGAAGCAGGCTGACGAATTGAACCACCGGTATCAGATCCCAATGCAAATTGACAAAAATCAGCTGCTACAGCAGCAGCTGATCCGCCCGATGATCCACCCGGTACACGATTTTTATCAATAGGATTTTTCGTTGGCCCAAAAGCAGAAGTTTCAGTAGAGGCACCCATAGCAAATTCATCCATATTTGTTTTACCCAAAATCACTGCTCCTTCTTTTTTTAATTTTTCAATCACTGTAGCGCTATAGGGCGCAATATAATTTTCTAGAATTTTTGATGCGGCCGTGCATCTTATATCCTCAATCAAAATATTGTCTTTTATGGCACAAGGCACTCCACAGAGGAGAGAAATTCTTTCTGGATTAGATTCTTCTATAAATCTTTTTTCAGCTTCTTTTGCCTGATTTAGTGCAATTTCTGAAGTTAAAGTTAAAAAAGCATGAATATCTTTGTCTTTGCTTTCAATGTTTTTTAAGTATTTTTTAGTAACCTCCAAAGGTGAAATTTCTTTTTTAATAAATTTTTGATGAAGTTCAGCAATGGTCATATAAAAGAATTTTAGTGTCTTAATATTTACTAAGATTAAAAAATCTCATTAGGTAGATTCAAGTTTTTAACGCAACAATGTCACGGGATCGCCACG
>DAOPTN010000038.1:0-3222 GCA_035349995.1 Candidatus Pacearchaeota archaeon | reverse complement strand
ATATTTAATATGTTATAATAAACTTATGGAAAAAGAACAACTAAAAATTGAATATGTCTCTTTAGACGAAATAAAACCGAATGAATATAATCCAAAAAAGATGACTGAGAAAGAGGAAGAGGATTTGGAGAAATCAATTACTGAATTTGGAATAGTTGATCCACTCATTGTTAACAATGCTAAGGGAAGAAAGGGGATAATCATTGGTGGGCACCAGAGATATAAGATCTATAAAAAATTAAATTATAAAAAAGTTCCGGTGGTCTGGATCAATGTTCCTGATTTAAAAAAAGAAAAAGAACTATGTTTGAGGTTATCAAAGAATACTGGAAGTTGGGACTGGGACTTACTAGCAAAACTCAATGACGAGAATTTGTTATTAAATGTTGGGTTTGAAGAAGTGGAAATTGATAAATATCCTTTTAAAATTGAAAACGAGGAGTTAGAAGTTGGAAAATATAATTTTGGAACAATTAATAGCTGGGTAAGGATAGGGGATTTTTATTGCGAGATTGAAGATAAAAAATACAAACAAATAAAAAAAAGAATTGAAGAAGCGGGAAGTTTAGAAAATTTTTTAGATAAAACATATGAACAACTTGATTAATAAGTATATTTTAGGAGATGCATTTGAATATTTGCCTAAATTTAAAAATGAAAGTGTTGATTTAGTTTTTACTAGCATACCTGATATTGAAGAGTTGGGAAATATTAGTTCTTGATAATTATAAATTGTTTATAAAAAAAGCAATATCAGAAATTGCAAGAATTATTAAGAAAGATGGGTTTGTTGTTTTTTGCCAAACTGATAGAAAAATAAAAGGAACAATTTTTGTAAAACATTGCGTTATTGTTGAAGGAATGTTGAAATTGGGATTTAGCATAAAGGATTATAAGATTTTAGTTAAAGATAATATTGGTAAGGTTAATTTGTATAGATTAAATTATTCTCATATTTTAATTTTCTCAAAAAATGGAAAGATACCGATGGAAAAAAGGAAGGGAGAATATTTGAAGGATATATGGATTTTTTCTTTACCAAAAAATAAGAATTTTTTTCCAGAAAAACTTTGTGAATTAATTATTAAAACACTTAGTAATAAAAATGATTTAGTTGTTGATCCATTTGCTGGGAGGGGAACAGTTTTGAAGATTGCGAAGAAATTAAATAGGAAGTATTTTGGAACAGAAATAAAAAGTGATATTTATAATATAAACTATGTTCAGAGTTAATATATTAGGAAAAGTTGGATATTTTAAAGATGATGAAGATATCTTTAATTTTGTTAAAGAAAGATTTGAAAAAAATGATTTTGATATTATTTTAAATGATCTTAGGTGCGGAGTAGATACAATAAAAAATGATTTTTTAAGATTAAGAAGTTTTAATTCTAAAAATTTAATTGGAAGAAGGAAAATGATTTATAAGAATAATTTAGGAGTTAGAGTTGCAAATTTTTTTATGGGATTTAGGTATAGATTAAGAGTTGAGGGTAAGAAATCAGTAGAGGAAGTTTTAAAAAATGAAGATAGTTTAAGAAAAGTAATTAAAAAAATTTTAATATTGGGCAGAAAAAAAGAGATAGAATTAAATGATTTTTTTACTTTTGCTAGTTTAACTGCCGGTGGACAGAAATTAGGAAATTTTATGCCGGTAGTAGCAAAAGCAATTTATGAATTATATTGTCAAAAAGAAAATGCAAGAATATTAGATATTAGTGCTGGGTTTGGAGGAAGATTAGTTGGGGCAATGAGTAGTAAGTTTAATTATGAGTATGTTGGAGTTGATCCTTCAACAAAAGCAGTAGAGGGTTTAAATAATTTAATAGGTTTTTTAAATGTAAAAGATAGAGCAAAGATTATTAAAATGCCATTTGAAGATACAGAAAATATATTAGAAGGAAAGTTTGATTTTTGCTTTACCTCACCACCTTATTTTAAAAAAGAGATTTATAGTGAAGAAGAAACTCAAAGTTATAAAAGATATCCAGAAATAGAAATGTGGAGAGTTGGTTTTTTGAAGAAGAGTTTTGAAATAGTAATGAATAAATTATCAAAAAATTGTTATATGTTAATAAATATAGCAAATATTAAAGTAGGGGGGAAGGTTTATAACTTAGAGGAATTAACTAAAAAAACAGCAAAAGAGGTGGGATTTAAATACGAAGGATATAAAATAATGGAAATGGCAAGAATGCCAGGAATTGGAAAGAAATTTAAAACAGAAAAGGTTTTTATATTTAAAAAACAATAAAATAAAACCCTAAATAGGGGATAATTTAAGGATATTAAAACAATGCCAAAGTTAACAAAATCAGACAGGAAAAAACTGAAAAGCGAGATAAAACTGATAATGGTTCAGGTGCCGGGAATATCAACATTGCAGATATCAAAGCAGGTCGGGAGGGACTATGACTTAGTTGCGCACTTGAAAAAGGAAATTGAGGAAGAGCTATCAAAAAATATTGAGGAGAAATTGGTTGAAGAAGAAGTAGCGAAGTTTCAGTTGCTGTATGAGGCAGTGATGCCACATTTGTGGAATATTCTAATGAAGAAAAAGAAAATAGTTACCAGAGAAGGAATTGAGACGGAGATTGAATCTTCACCGATGGAGAAGGTTGCTGCAATAAACACGATGATAAAAGGGTTTGAGGCATTGTTTAATAAAAAGTTTGATGCTGGTATGTTTTCAAGAAAATTGGGTGAGGTTGAAGTTAAAAACAAGGCAGAATTATTAAAGGTAATTTTAGATAACATTGATGAACAAAGCAGAAATCAATTCCTCGAAAGTTCCAAAAGGTTTCTCAGAAGACGAGCTGAGGGAGGTGGTTTATAGTAGAGATTTGTGTTTTTTTGTTGAGAATGAGGTTTATTATTATGATGATACGGCAAAAAAAGAACATTGGAAACTTGGAAAGTTGCATAGTGAGTGGAACGATATTATAAATCAACATCAGAATATTATTATCAAAGCTCCCCGTGACCACCTTAAAACCTTCTTTTTTTCCGAAAGCTATCCTCTCAGGAGGTTGAGATACAATTCAGAAGACGAGATTCAGTTATTTAGCAAGACAGACAAGCTGGCGGTTAGGATACTGGACAGGATAAAAAAAAGAATAGAGAAGAATCCTAATTTGCAATATCTCGGAGGAAAGGGGGCGGATTTCTGGTCAAAGACAGAGATTAGGTGCTCCAACGGAGCAACAATGTATGCACAGGGAT
>DAOPTN010000037.1:0-3285 GCA_035349995.1 Candidatus Pacearchaeota archaeon | reverse complement strand
AGGGGCCTGTAGTTTAATGGCAAAACATCTCATTCGCATTGAGAAGACTGTGGGTTCGATTCCCACCAGGTCCAAAAATTTAAATAGAGGGGAGCAATCTTTTGAATTATATAAATAATGGAGTTTAAGAATTTATGGAAAAATTATTAATTGCAACAAGTAATCCAGGTAAATTGAAGGAATATAAGGAATTATTAAAAGGTTTGCCGTTGGAATTTGTTTCTTTAAAAGATTTAGAAATAGATGCTAAAGCCACTGAGGATGGTAAAAACTTTAATGAAAATGCTATTAAAAAGGCAAAATTTTATTCTAAATTAACTGGCCTACCGACCTTGTCTGATGATGGTGGTCTTGAGATTGATTATTTAAATGGTGATCCTGGCGTAAACTCTCACCGCTGGCCAGGACATGAAGCCACAGACGAGGAATTAGTAAAATTTACCTTAAAAAAAATGAAGGGGGTTCCTTGGAAAAAGCGGGGAGCACAACTTAAGGTAGTAATTGCGCTTAAAATACCAGGGAAAAAAGTTTTTACATCTGAGGGAAAAATAAGAGGATTTATTTTAACAAAGCCCAGAGAAAAAATTATTCCTGGGTATCCATTTCGTTCAATTTTCTATTTGCCACAATATAGAAAATCTTTTAATCAATTAAGTGAAGAGGAGGAATTAAAAATAAGTCATCGCAAAAAAGCAATAAAAGAAATAATCAAATTTTTAAAATCAGAAAAAATTATTTAAAATATGCACCCATTAGTTGATCTTGCTAAAAAAGCAGTAGAAAGCTATGTTAAAAATGGAAAGGTGATTGAGCCACCGGCTGATTTGCCAGAGGAGTGTTTAAAGAAAAAAGCTGGTACTTTTGTGACGATTGAAAAAAATAATGACCTGCGGGGCTGCATTGGTACCTATTTGCCGACCAAAGAAAACATTGCTCAAGAAGTAATTTCAAATGCCATTGCCGCTGCTACCAGAGATGATCGTTTTGGCCCGATCCAAAAAGAAGAATTACCATTACTCTCTTATACTGTATATGTTTTAAACAAGCCAGAGATAGTAAAGGACCTAAAAGAATTAAACCCTAAAAAATACGGTGTTATTGTTCAAAGCGGATTTAAATCAGGTCTTCTGTTGCCTGATTTGGAAGGAGTAAACACTATTAAAGAGCAACTTTTTATTGCCTGCCAAAAAGCAGGAATAGATCCCACTGTTGAACCTGTTACGGTATATAAATTCAGCACAAAAAAATACTCCTAATTTTTTGCTTTTACTTTTTGCATTTTTATTATGTATATTACCGATGTTGTTCCCTTAACAAAAATTCCCCAGCCCCTGCCTCAGATATTATCTTATTTTACTTCTCAGAAACTAGAAAAAGGAAGTTTGGTTTTGATTCCTCTCCAAAAAAAGAACACCGAGGCAATTGTGTTTTCTCAAAAAGAAGCAAAGGACTTAAAGCAGGAAATTAAAAAAGCAGATTTTGCGCTCAGACCCATTTTAGAAGTGATTGAAAAGGATCCTCTTTTAGATGAGAGACAATTAAATCTTGCAAAGTGGATTTCTGATTATTATTTTGCTTCTTTTGGCAAGGTTCTTAAACTCTTCCTAACAGCAAATAAAAAATCTCAAAGTCAGTTAAAAAAACCAATTCAATCAAGCACAAAAAGCAAATTAAATAAATCAATTAAGCCCATTCTTTATTTTTCTCCTCCTGATTTTTTGCCGGAAAATGAAATAAAAGAAACTCTTTTTGAAAAAAAGGAAATTTTATTACTGGTTCCAGAAAAAAATAAAATTGATTTTTTTAGGAAAAAAATAGCAAAAATTCAAAATCAAAATAACAAAAATTTGCAAATAACAATTGCTGCCCGCTCGGGATTATTTTTTCCTTTTCAAAAACTGGGACTGGTTATTGTTTCTGATGTTGATAACGAGTCTTATAAAGAGCAAAGAGAACCCAGGCTTTTTGCACCTGATGTTGCTCAGAAATTGGCTGAGATTTGGGGAGCAAAATTGATTTTTTTATCTGTTCTTCCTGGTGCTGATTATTATTTTAAAGCAAAAACAGGAAAGATTTTATGGAAAAAAATAGAGAATAAAAAAGAAATACAAAAAGTTGAAATAAATATAAATTCTCTTAAAAATTCAGGAGACAAGAATGATTCTTTGACTTCACTTAAGGATAAGGACTATAATTCTTTAAGCGCTAAGCGTTCTTATTTTTTGAAAAATTCAAACAAGCCAAAGAATGATCAAAAAAATTGGAGCCCCTTTTCTCCAGTTGTTTTAAAAGAAATTGAAAAATACTTGGAATTAAAAAAGAAAATTTTATTATTTATAAATCGGAAGGGTACAGCAACAAATCTTTTGTGTCAGGATTGTGGCTGGCAAAAATTTTGTAAAAACTGTGGCGTACCATTAACCTACCACATCAACCATCAACCATCAACCATCAACCATCCAATGATGGTATGTCATTATTGCGGTTTTAAAAGCAATGTTCCAGAATATTGTGAAAATTGCAAAAGCTGGCGGCTTACTACTCTTGGAATAGGAGCAGAGGAAGTGGAAAAAGAAATAAAAAATAAATTCCCTCAAGCAAAAATATTCCGATTAGATAGGGAAATATCTCCAAAAATAAAAGACCAAAAAAAGACTCTTCAGGATTTTTTTGAAAAAGGCGATATTCTTGTTTCCACCTCGCTTATTTTTTCTTATATTTTTGCTCGCTATGTCGATAAATCTTTAAGGGCAGAAAAAGAATTAAAATTTGCTTTAACAGTTTTTGTTTCTTTTGGCGCGCAACTCTCATTGCCTGATTTTCGATTTGAAGAAAAATTGCGTCGGCAGATTGAAAAATTGTGTTTTTTGACCAGCGAAAAATTTTTATTGCAGAATCGTTCTAAAAGAGAGATCTTGGGTAAATCCTTAAAAGAGTTTTATAACAAAGAGCTAGAAGAGAGAGAGAAATATTTTTATCCGCCATTTTCTCAGTTGATAAAGTTAACTTTTAAACACAAAAATCTAGAAATAACAAAAAAAGAAGCATATGTTTTGAAAGAGAAGCTAGAGAAACAATTAAATAATTTTTTAACTAACAACTCGCAATCAACAGTTCGGGTCCTTGGTCCTGTGCCGGCTTTTATTTTCAAAATCAAAGGAAGATACAGATGGAATATGCTTATTAAAATTAAAAGACCAGAAACTAGAATCCAGAATAAATTATTACAGGTAATACCACCTGAGTGGGAAGTAGATGTAGATCCAATCAATTTTTTTTAAAGGA
>DAOPTN010000036.1:0-3362 GCA_035349995.1 Candidatus Pacearchaeota archaeon | reverse complement strand
TAAAGAGTGTTGCGTTAAATTTTTGAACCTAACTAAAAATTAGAAATTTATCTTATTTGTTGCGTTTTTCTCTCTTGATTTTTATTTTGGTTCAACATATGATAAAATAATTTGTATCATTGGTAAAGATCATTTATGAAATTCACTCATCTTCATGTCCACACTCATTATTCTTTGCTCGATGGCTTGCCAAAAATCGATGATCTTTTAAATTATGTAAAAAAATTAGGAATGGATTCAGTAGCAATCACTGATCATGGAGCAATGTATGGAGTAATTGAATTTTACCAAAAAGCAAAAAAAGCTGGTATCAAACCTATTATAGGAGAAGAATTTTACATTGCAAAAGAGGAAATGGAGCAAAAAAGACCAAATATTGACAATGAAAAATATCATCTGATACTTTTGGCAAAAAACTTTACTGGATATCAAAATCTGGTAAAGCTAACAACCAAGGCATGGCTGGAAGGATTTTATTACAAACCCCGTATTGATGAGAAAACACTAAAAGAACATTCAGAGGGCCTTATTTGCTTAAGCGCCTGTCTTCAAGGAAAAATTCCCAGATTAGTATTAGCTGGAAAATTGGAAGAAGCAGAAAAATTGGCTTTAAAATACCAAGAGATTTTTGGCAAAGATAATTTTTATCTCGAATTGCAACATCATCCTCATATTCCAGAACAGCAAAAAGCAAACAATGCCCTGATTTTGCTTTCAAAAAAATTAAACATCCCCCTGGTGGCAACGAACGATGTTCATTATTTAAAAAAAGACGATGCTGAAGCGCAGGATATTTTAATGCTTGTCAATACTGGAGCTGACCCTAATGACCCTGAAAGGTTAACAATGAGTTCTGATGACTTTTCTTTAAAAAGTCCGGAAGAGATGATGAAGGATTTTGAAAGCACACCTGATTCCATAACAAACACTCAAAAGATTGTTGATAGTTGCAATCTTGAAATTGATCTTTATAAAACAAACCTTCCCTATTTTAAAGTGCCTAATGGAAAAACACCAGATGAATATTTAAAAGAATTGTGCCTTGAAGGACTCAAAAAAAGAAACCTCGCAAATATCAAAAAAGCTAAAGAACGATTAGAATACGAACTTTCAGTTATCAAACAAACTGGTTTTGCTTCTTATTTTTTAATAGTAGCTGATTTTGTCAATTGGGCAAAAAATAACGGTATTGTTGTTGGTCCAGGCCGGGGATCCGCAAGTGGTTCTCTGGTTTCTTATCTTTTAAATATTACCGACATTGACCCTTTAAAATATAATCTTTTATTTGAGCGATTTTTAAATCCTGAAAGGGCAGCTGGTCTCCCTGATATTGACCTTGATTTTGCTGACGCGAGAAGAGATGAGGTTATTGATTATGTAGCAAAAAAATATGGTAGGAACAATGTATCTCAAATTATCACTTTTGGAACAATGGCTGCCAGACAGGTTATCAGGGATGTAGGGCGCGCGCTTGGCTATAACTATACATATTGCGATCGCATTGCTAAAATGATTCCACTGTTTGCTACCCTTGAACAAACAATAAACCAAGTGAGCGAATTTAAACAAATTTATCATACAGATCCAAAGGCCAAAAAAATGATTGATATTGGAAAAAAATTAGAAGGTGTTGCCCGCCATGCCTCCACCCATGCCTGCGGAGTTGTAATATCAAACACACCCTTAAGCGATCTAATTCCCCTTCAACATGCCTCTCAAAATGATCAAACCGTAATTACCCAGTATGATATGTATGGCATTGAATCGCTAGGATTGTTAAAAATGGACTTTTTAGGGCTTAAAAATCTAACTATTATTGAGGATACCTTAAAACTAATAAAAAAATTCCACAATGTGGAAATCGATATTTCCCGCTTGCCTCTTGATGATGAAAAAACTTATCAATTACTCCAAGAAGGAAAAACCACAGGTCTATTTCAATTAGAATCTGAGGGATTTAAGCGTTATTTAAAAGAATTAAAACCTAATGAATTTGAAGATATTATTGCAATGGTTGCTCTTTACAGACCAGGACCAATAGAATTTATTCCAGAATATATTGCTCGAAAACATGGTAAAAAAAAGATAAAATATCTCCATCCAAAATTAGAACCGATTTTAAAAGATACATACGGAATTTGCATTTATCAGGAGCAACTAATGCAAATTGCTCAACAATTAGCTGGATTTACCCTGGGTGAGGCAGATGTATTAAGAAAAGCAGTAGGAAAAAAAATAAAATCGCTCTTGGAAGAACAAAAAGAAAAATTAATTAATGGAATGGTAAAAAATGGCATTCCTCAAAAAACAGCTATCGAAATTTGGAATTGGGTTTTACCGTTTGCTAGATACGGTTTTAATAAAAGTCACAGTGCTGCCTATGCGATGATTGCCTATGAAACTGCTTATTTAAAAACACATTATCCCCTGGAATTTATGGCTGCCCTGATGAACAGCGAGCAAAAAAATATTGACAAATTAAAAGTGTTGCTGGAAGAAGCAAGAAAAATGGGAATCAAAGTATTGCCGCCTGATATTAATGAAAGTTTGGCTAAGTTTACCATTGTTCGTCCATCAAATAAGTCCTCAAAAACAGATGAAAAAACCATTCGATTCGGGCTGGCAGCCATTAAAAACGTGGGACATAATGTAGTTGAACAGATTGTTGAAGAACGAAAAAAAAGAGGCCCATATTCTTCAATTGAAAATTTTATTGAACGAATGCCCTCATCAGTTTTAAACAAAAAATCAATGGAAAGCTTGATAAAAGCAGGGTCGTTTGATACAATAGAAGAAAGAGGAAAATTGCTTTTAAATCTTGAAAAATTACTGGATTTTGCTAGAGATTCTCAACGAAAAAAAGCAAACGGTGATGGTTCTCTTTTTACAATGTTTTCCAAAAATACTAAAAAACCAGGGCTTGCTTCATTAAGATTAAATAACCCTGAATCACCTGCTTCAAAAAATGAAAAAATCATTTGGGAAAAAGAGCTTTTGGGAATGTTTGTCTCTTCGCACCCAATGGAAGGTATTCAGGGAAAAATAAAAAACATTTTAAGGATAGAAGAAATTCAACCAGAAATGACAGGAAGAATTATTAAAATAGCGGGTGTAATTTCAAAAATTCAAAAAATCACTACAAAATCAGGCAATCCAATGTTATTTTTGGAAATTGAAGACCTAAGCGCAAAGATTGAAGCTCTTGTTTTTCCCAATGTACTTGAGCAAAATCCCTTTTTATTTCAAGAAAACAAGATCCTTGAAATAAAGGGTCGTGTATCAGATAAAGATGGAACTCCAAAAATTATTTGCGAAAAAGCAAGAGAAATTAAATAGAATAATGCAAAAATAAAAAATCAAAA
>DAOPTN010000035.1:0-3494 GCA_035349995.1 Candidatus Pacearchaeota archaeon | reverse complement strand
CGATAAGCATATTTTATTCTTAATTAAAAGTTAGGTTCAAAAATTTAATATAACAATTTCTAATTTCTAAACCCTTAAATCCGTATTCGTGAAATAGAATGCGTCTTACGGTAAACGGTAGCGTCACGCGTATCGTCTTACGGTAGAGAAGTGCGTAAATATACGCTTGCCGTTTGACGCTTACCGCGACGCGCTACGCTACCGTTTAAACGTTTTACTGTTTTCTGTTTTCTCTACTGTTTTCTGATTTCTGACAACTGATTTCTGTTTGGAATTTGGTATTTGGTGCTTGGAATTTTTACGCTCGTATAAAAGACAAAAAAGGGGTTGTTGCGTTAAAAACTTAAATCTGCCCTAAATTATCAATTTTATTTCTTTAATAATTTTTTCAGCGTCTTTTTTTGTAATTTTAATGCTAGTTGGTAAATTCAAAATTTCTTTTGAAACTTTTTCTGCTTTGGGGCAACTGCCTTTTTGATATTGCATTTTTTCTAAATCAGTGCCAGGAGGAACAATTGCCTGGCTATGCCATCCGTCATTTAAAAAAATATTTTTTTCTTTTAATTTTTCTCGAATTTCGTTTGCCCTTTCAGTAAATATCGAATAACGCATATAAATTCTCTCAGTATTGCCATTATTTACACAAATTCGCACCTTTTCAAATTTGCGATTATCAGCATAAATTGGCATATTTATTCGCGCAAATTCGCGATTATAAATTTCAGCGATTTCTTTTCGGTGTTTATTAAATCGTTCTAATTTTTGAAATTGTTTTTGAGCCATTATTGCCATTGCATTCGGCATTTTTTTGGGAAAATATTTTGGCAATTCGCCCCTTTTCTCTTCGGGATAAACTGATGGTGATAAAATTTTTAAATTTTGTTTTAAAAATAAAATTGCTTTTCCAATTTTTAACGAATAAAGTGGCAAGGCAATAGCAAAAGAAATCGGGTGTAAAAGTTGCTTTAAAATCCAATTTCTTGAAGGAAAATCAAGGGTCTTTTGAAAAATTTCCAATTTTTGTCCTATTTGGTTATTGTTGGTCACTGCCATTCCTCCATAAACTGAAGAGATTACTTTATCCCTGCCAAAGCTAAAAAATGCTGCATCGCCGAAACTTCCCACTTTTTTGCCTTCATACTCTGCTCCTAAAGAATGAGCACAATCTTCAATTAAAAATAAATTATTCTTTTGGCAAATATTTTTGATCTCGCCAATTCTTGCTGAGTTGCCAAAAGTATGTTGAATTATTACTGCTCTTGAGTTTTTAGTAATCTTTTTTTTAAAATCTTTTGGATCTAAATTCAAACTATCATCAATGTCCACAAAAACTGGTTTTGCTTTTAAAGTCAAAATAGGATTTACTACAGCATTGCAGGTAAATGCCTGCAACAAAACCTCGTCTTCTTCCTGAACGCCCATTGACACTAAAATTCCCAGGAGGGCCGAGCGGCCACTGTTAAAAGAAAAAGCATATTTTACCCCTAAGTAGTTTTTAAAAGTTTCTTCTAAATTTTTAATTGCTTTACCCCTTTGCCACTTTAAGGGTTGAAAAAGTAATTTTAAAACCAAAGAAACATCATCAGATTCAGTATTAGGAGAAAAAGAAATAGAAATAGGATGGAATTTCATAGAAATTAGTCCGCCAAAATTTTCTTTAGAAAATTTTTAGGCGGACGATATTTATAGAAATTCATAGATATTAACCAATCCTCCTTCCCTCCTTCCCTAAGATCTTAGGGAAGGAGGATCAAGGTGGTAAGGTTAATTTCTACTAATTTCGCGACCCGCCCAAATTTTGCGAAGCAAAAATTGTGGCGGGGAGCAAATATCTATAAATATCAGCAGATACCCTTCCTTCAATCAAAATAACATTTTCTTTTTTAAAATAAGGATTTAGTTTTTCTAAAATTTTTTTGGGCTTTTTAGAAAATATAATCTGACTTTGTTTCATTCCCGCTTCCTGAGCTCCCAATTTTAATTCTTCAAAATAATAAGATGTTGTGATAATTGCCAGATCCACCACTTCTCCAATTTTTCTGCCAATATTTTTATGAACAGAAGGCGCTGATTTTCCAAGTTCAATTAAACAGGGCATTATAACTACCTTCTTTCCTTTAAAATTTTTAAGATACTCTATTGCTGCAATCACACCATCAGGGTTTTGGCTGTAACTATTGTCGATGATAGTTACTCCATTTTTTCCTTTTGTTTTTCTCATTGCTGTTACTGATGGTTTTAATTTAGGGGCTAACTCTTGAATTTTCTTTAAGGGTACTTTTAATTCCAGTGCGCAAATCAAAGCCCCAAGAAAATTTTCAAGATTTTGCCTTCCCAAAAGATTTAATCGAATTTTCCCAATATTCGGATAATCTTTTAATTTAAACTCTATAAAATCAGCAGTTTCTTCAACTTCTTCAACCAATGCTTCAGGAGAATACACAATCTTTCTTATTGTTGTTCTTTGAGCTAATTTTTGACATTCTTTATTCGCACCATTAAAAATAGCAAGGCCGTCTTCTGGCAGAGAATTGATCAACTCGTATTTTGTTTGAATAATATTTTTAAAACTCCCAAAAAGAGAAATATGTTGATGAGAGATACCAGTTAAAATCCCAATTTTTGGATGAACAATATCGCAAATTGCTTTTATTTCTCCTTTTTTGTAAGCTGCCATCTCACAAACAAAAACCTGATGACTTTTTTTAAGTTTTTGAAGAACTGTTTGAGCGACTCCCATTTCAGTATTATTATTTCCTTCAGTTTTTAATACTTTATATTTTAAAGATAACATTTGAAAAAGCATTTCTTTGGTTGAAGTTTTTCCGTAAGATCCGGTTACGCCAATAACAATTAAATCTTTGAATTGTTCTCTTTTTTCTTTAGCTTTTTTAATAATTTTCCTTTTGGCAAAAAATGTTGGTAATTGAACAACTCCAACACATATGCAGACAAAAAACGGCAATAAAATTTCAAACGTCAAAACAAAAACAGCTAAAAATGGATTTATACCCTCTGACATTAAATACCAAACAGGATTAATAATCATAAATAAAACCACTGCCAAACATATTGTAAAGACAGAAAGAGCAATCATCTTTTTAGTAAATCTGGGCAAAGACCATTTGCCATTAAAAAGTAAATATAAAGAATAAAGACCAAAAATCAAACAAAAAGCAAACACCAGCATCTCAAAAAGATTCTTGTCAAATATAGTAACTTTAAAAAGCAGCGGAGAAAACAAAAGCAAAGCAAGGGCCGCAATAGCGCTCACTGGCACCAACACCCTGGGATTTTGTTGCAACTCATCTTTAAACCTGTCCCAGCGATATTCTTTTAATTGCCACAAATAAAGCCAAAAAAAAGTCCGGCGCAAAATATGCAAAAACCAAAAAAAGATAAAAAATGATAAATAGAGATTAAAAATCATAAAAATTATTATTTGATAATATATTGATAATATACTATCAAAAAACAGCAATAAAAAAAAGAGC
>DAOPTN010000034.1:0-3554 GCA_035349995.1 Candidatus Pacearchaeota archaeon | reverse complement strand
TTGTTGCGTTAAAAACTTGAATCTACCTAAATTTTAAAATTAATTCATTTAAAATTGAAAATTTATTACTTGTAGTTTTGTAATTTGATTTGATTTATTTATAATACAGAATTTCAAAAAATTCAAACTTTCTACATTTTACATTCTATTTTCTTTTATTACTGGTCCTTTCTCTGTGTCTTCAACCTGATAGCCCAATTTTTCAATTTCTTTTCTTACTCTGTCGGCTTCTTGCCAGTTCTTTTCTTTTCGGTATTTTTCACGAAGCTGCACCAGATCTTTTATTTTGCTTGGGACTGTTGTTTTTGTGATTCTGTTTAATTTTAAACCGAAAATTTTATCAAAATCTAATAAAAGTTGATATTTTGCTTTATTAGAAATTGTTTTATCTTTAATTAACTTCCAAGTAAGGGCAAGGGTCTTTGGTGCATTTAAATCATCGTTAATAAAACTAAGAAATTGTTTTTTATAGTTTTTAATTTTTTTTCCATCATTTTTTTTATCATTTGTACTGCTTTGGTTTTGAAATTCCCTAACTTTATTATAAAGATTATCTAAACTATTTTGGGCTGCTTTTAAAGCATTCCAAGAAAAAGCTAATTTTGAACGATAGTGAGCATTTAAGCAAAGATAGCGATAGGAAAGAGGATTTACCCCTTTTTCTATTAATTTTTTAATGGTTACAATATTTCCTTTTGATTTTGCCATTTTTTCTTCCTTAAAGTTTAAAAATTCTCCATGGAGCCAATAGCGAGCTAAAACTTTGCCATAAGCAGCTTCGGCTTGAGCGATTTCATTGGTGTGGTGAATTAAAATATGGTCTATCCCACCGCAATGGATATCAAAAGGAATGCCCAGTTCTTTGATTGACATTACAACACATTCGGTGTGCCAGCCAGGAAAACCAATACCCCACGGTGATTGCCATTCCATTTGTCTTTTAACATTTTTTGGTGAAAATTTCCAAAGAGCAAAATCAGTAGGATTTTTTTTGCCAGGAACCATTTCTACTCGATGTTTTATTTCTTTACCAGCATTTTTTGGCCAAAGCCGGCCATAGGTTTTAAGCTTTGAAGTATCAAAGTAGACTCCATCCTCAATTGTATAAGTAAATCCTTTTTTTTCTAAGACTTTGATTAATTCTATTTGTTCCTTAATTGTGTCAGTGGCTTTTATCCAAATATTGGGGGGTATAATGTTTAAATTTTTTAAATCTTCTTTTAAAACCCTTGTATAAAATTCGGCGATTTCCCAGACTGATCTTTTCTCTCTTTTTGCTCCTTTTTCCAATTTATCTTCACCCGTGTCAGCGTCAGAAGTTAAATGGCCAACATCAGTAATATTCATTACATGCTTTACTTTATAACCGTTATACTCCAAAGTTCTTTTTAAAATGTCTTCAAATATATAGGTTCTTAGATTGCCAATATGAGCAAACCAATAAACAGTAGGCCCGCAGGTGTAAAGTCCTACTTTTTTATCGTGCAAGGGTCGGAAAATTTCTTTTTTTCGAGATAAAGTATTATAAACTTTTAACATATTATAAACTATTTTACTCTTTTTTAAGGTTTAAGGCAAATATTTCTTTATTTTAAATTTCTATTTATTTTTTATTAAATGGCTGGTTTTAAAGCTGGGTCAAGGGAATACCTAAAACAAAAAAAGGGTTAAAACCTATATAATCTTGCAAAAATGAATGAGATGTGGTATAATTGAAAAGTTGATTTTAAAGAGGTAAAAAAGGAGGTAAATAGTTCTTTAAAAATAGAAAAAGAAAGCATCTTTACGATGGAAATTTGATTACTACTAAATTAGCAGTTAAATTCCCGTCGTAAAGATGGGAGGATGAGAAAATGGAAAAAATTATATGGGAAGTGGAAGAGATGTTAAAATGGGCGTCGGAGGAGGCGCCAGAGGAAGAGTTGATCAGAAAAGTAGTTAAAATAGCAAGAGAGGAAGACAAGGGAGGACTAATCTCCAGAATTTATTTAAAAGGAAAGAGAATCTATTAATTTTATTTGCGGGAGCTTATGCTCCCTTTTTTATTTTTTAAAAATACTTTAAATCTTTAAAAAATTATGATAAAATTTAAATAATAAATCAAAAATTAAAAACTTAGATTCAAGAATTTAAACAACATTATAAATAAAAGACTGTTATTAGCTTCTTAGCTTTTTAGGAAGCTGTAACTTTCAGCTTTTTAGTTTGTTAGGGTTTCGTTTAGTTTTAGAAATTAATAAATTAAGAAATTTAATAGAAATTAGAAATTCGTAAATTATAAATTTGCTTTTTCATTTCAAAATTATGCCTGTTCTTTATCGAAAATATCGGCCCAAAAATTTTTCTGAAGTTGTAGATCAAGAATATATTATAAGAACTTTAACTAATTCTATTTCAATGGGAATGATTTCCCATGCTTATTTATTTTATGGTCCGCGTGGTTGTGGCAAAACTACAATTGCTCGGCTTCTTGCAAAAGCCTTAAATTGTCAGAATCGAAAAAAAGGAGAATTTGAGCCCTGCAATCAATGCATTTCTTGTCAAGAAATTAACGAAGGAAGAGCAATGGATTTGATTGAAATTGATGCTGCTTCAAATCGGGGGATTGAAGAAATGAGAAATTTAAAAGAAGGGATTAATATTGTACCTGTAAAATCAAAATACAAGGTTTATATTTTAGATGAATGCCATCAGTTGACAAAAGAGGCCTCTAACGCCTTGTTAAAAACATTAGAAGAGCCACCAGAACATTGTATTTTTATTTTGTGTACAACTGAATATCAAAAGGTACTTCCAACAATTGCCTCTCGCTGTCAGCAGTTTGAATTTAAAAAATTAACCATTAATCAGATTACTGGAAAATTAGAAGAAATATGCAATCAAGAAAAAATAAAAGCAGAAAAAGAGGCCTTAGAATTAATTGCTAAATCTGCTGATGGCGCCTTAAGAGACGCTGAGAGTTTACTGGACGAAGTTTTTAGTTTAGAAGATAAAGAGATTAAAAAGGAAGAAGTAGAAAAGATATTAGGGATTGTAGGCATTGGGCCGGTTTCAAAATTTGTTGATTTTTTGAGTAAAAAAGATAAAAAGGGCGCAATCCAATATTTAATGGAACTACAGGAAAAAGGAATAGACATTGAAAATTTTTCAAAGAAAATTGTTTCTTATCTTAATGATTTGCTATTGGTAAAAATCAACCCTAATATTTTTAAAAGAAGTGGAAATTTTACCAAAGAAGAGGAGGAAAACTTGAAAAAACAGGAAAAAGATTTTTCTGAAGAAGAATTAAAAAACCTTTTAAAGATTTTTTTTGAGGCTCGTAATCAAATTAAATGGGCAGACCTTCCTCAGTTGCCATTAGAATTGGCAATAATAGAAGCGGTCACTTAAATAATTCAAAAAGCAAAATGCAAATATCAAAATGTAATGTAAAAAGTAAAAAGAAAGTTGGGTTCAAAAATTTAATGTAACGCATTTAATTAATTGCCGAGCTTCGGAGCGGAGCGAGGCGGAAGAAGAGAACTTCATTCTCTTCGCCCTCTAATTTCTAATTT
>DAOPTN010000033.1:0-4014 GCA_035349995.1 Candidatus Pacearchaeota archaeon | reverse complement strand
ATTATTTGTAAATGTTGCGTTAAAAACTTGAATCTACACTGGTTGCAATTTACAATTAATTAATGCAATTTTGCTGCTACTCTTGAATTTATTTTTTAAAAAGATAAAATAATAGTGGACTTGGTGGTAAGCACTCACAAAAGACTTTAGAATTGGAGTAACTCGCCAAGTCCTTTTTTAAAAATCATTTATGCTTAATATTCAAAAGGGGGTTTTATTGAGCAATTATTCAACTTTTAAAATAGGAGGAACAGCAGAATATTTTACTACTGTAAAACACTTAAATGAGATAAAAGAAGCTCTTCAGTTTGCAAAACAAAAAGAAATTCCGTTTTTTGTTTTAGGAGGAGGAAGCAATGTGCTTTTTTTAGATAACGGATATCCCGGGCTTATAATAAAATTTCAATCTGCTGATGAGATAACAATTAAACCAGACACAGCAGATGGTTCGTCTTTTAAAATAAATGCTAATGCTGGTGTTCCCTTAAATAAGCTGGTAAACATTTCATTAAAAAAAGGATTTACAGGATTTGAATGGGCTGCTGGTATTCCTGGCCAAGTGGGTGGAGCAATTTACGGTAATGCTGGTGCTTTTGGCGCTTCAATGGCTGATGTGGTAGCATCTGTAAAAGCTCTAAATATTAAATCATCAACCCTTGATTCTCAAAATTTTAGCAACAAGGATTGTCAATTTTCCTATCGTAGTTCTTTTTTTAAAGAAAATAAAAATTATATTATTCTTGAGGCAGAGATTAAATTAAAAAAAGGAGATCAAGAATTAATAAAAGATAAAATAAAAGAAAATCTTATTTATCGAAAAGAGCGCCAGCCCCTTGAATATCCTTCAGTGGGAAGTGTTTTTAAAAATATACCGCTTACAGCAGCAAATAATCAAAAATTATTATTAAAATTTCCCGATCTGCAACAATTTCAAGAAAAAGGATTTATACCAGTAGCTTATTTAATTGATGAATGCGGTTTGAAGGGAAAGAAAATTGGCGGTGCGCAGGTTTCTGAAAAACATTCTAATTTTATCGTGAATTTGGGCGGAGCAAGGGCAGAGGATGTGATTATTTTAATTAGTTTAATAAAACAAAAGATAAGAAATAAATTTGGCATTGAACTGGAAGAGGAAATTATTTTGGTTTCTGATGACACATCGTTAAAAAATTTTTGACATTGTTAATTAAAATTGCTATAATAATAGATAGAAGGTAGATTTCCCGTTTGGGAGCAAAGGTCGAAAAAATTAGAAAAGATTAGGTAGTTTAGATATATTAGAAAAACTAATTATCTAACTTCCTAAGACGAATGTAAATAAGTTAAGAATATGGCTGAAGAAAAAGACAAGGACAAGGAGTTCCTTGAATTCCTTATCAAGTCATTAGTAGATCACCCAGAAGACGTGAAGGTTGAAAGAAAAGTTGATGAAATGGGAGTTTTGCTTTCTTTAAGAGTAAACCCTGAGGACATGGGTCAAATTATTGGAAAGCAAGGTTCTACTGCTAGGGCAATTAGAAACCTAGTGAGGATTGTTGGATTAAAAAATCACGCAAGGGTGAATCTCAAAATTGAGGAGCCAGAAGGTGGAAGAAGGGAGTTTGGAAAGAAATTTGAAAAAGCAGAAGGCGAAGAGAAAAAAGAAGATACCGGCTCTGAAGGTCTTGATGAGGAGTTCAAACTGTAAATCTCAAAAGTATTACAGTTTTCAAAAAACCGTGCTATTATATATAATATAGCACGGTTTTCATTAGAAAAAGAATAAAAAAAACAAAAATTAAATTTTTTCTAGCAGTTAGTTTGTATTTTATAATTTTTAATTTAATAATTTATATGGTGTTTCATATTATTACCATTTTTCCTCATATTTTCGATTCATATTTTAATGAAGGAGTTTTAAAACGTGCTCAAAAAAAAGGATTAATCAGTATAAAAATTCACAACTTAAGAGATTTTACTGATGATGAAAGAAAAACAGTTGACGATAGACCCTTTGGAGGGGGGCCAGGAATGGTTTTAAAGGTTGAGCCGATCTATAAAGCAGTTGAATCAATAAAGCAAATTTCAAAAAAAGAAAATTCTAAACACAATCAAAAGAATAAAAAGCAAAAAACAATTTTATTATCTGCCAAAGGAGATTTATTTAATCAAAAAACGGCAGAAAGTTTTTCAAAGTTAAATGAAATGATTTTGATTTGTGGTCGTTATGAAGGAGTAGATGAAAGAGTAGCAAAACACATTGCTGATAAAGAAATTTCGATTGGCAATTATATTTTATCAGGAGGAGAATTAGGCGCAATGGTGATTATTGATACAGTAAGCAGGTTGATTCCGGGTGTGTTGGGGAATCCTCAGTCAATAGAGGAAAAGCGCAATCTATTGTCCAAAACAAATTATCAAAAATCTGCTTCTGGCTATCCTGTTTATACCCGTCCCGAGATTTTTAGCAAATGGAGAGTTCCCAAGGTGCTTTTATCAGGTGACCACAAAAAAATTGAGGAATGGAGAAAAAAACATACAAACCACTAATTGAGAGAGGTTGACGATTTGAGGATTTCTTGTTAAGATTGCACAAGGCATTGATTTTAATAATCTAAGTGCCATAATAAATAATAAAATATGACAATTGCAAAATATATAGACCATACCAATATTAAAAAAAATGCTACCAGCCAAGATATTATAAAAAGTTGCGAGGATTGCAAAAGATATCATTTTCGTGGACTTTGTGTAAATCCTGAGTGGACAAAATTAGCCAAAGAAATATTAAGGGAAACAGACACAAAATTAACAACTTTAATTGATCCTCCAATGGGACTATCTTTACACCAGGAAAGAATTAAAATGGCGGAAAAAGCAAAGGCAGACGGATCAGATGAAATTGATGTTGTAATGAATGTTATAGATTTAAAATATGAACGAAATGATAAGGTTTTGAAAGACCTTACAGAAATTGCCAAGATTTTGCCGACGAAGGTGATTATTGGTAGTGGTTATTTGACAAATGAAGAGATAAAAATAGCGTCAAAAATAGTAAAGGAGTCTGGTGCAATTTGTGTGAAGACAGCCACTGAAAAAGATCCTTTGGGAAGTTCTGAATTGAAAGAAAAAGCAAAACATATAAGATTAATGCGGGAAAATGCACCTGGATTGTTGGTAAAGGCAGCGGGCGGTATAAGAAACTTAAGAGATGCAATTTGGATGATAGAAGAAGGAGCAGATATTATTGGGACTAGTTCTGGTGTTGAAATAATGAAAGAAGCAGAGCAATTTTTCAATTAATAGTAAAAAAAACAAAACTTCTCGGGCAAGGGGAGTCGATTTTTCTTTTTTTGTTGTGTAGTTGCGATAATAAATTTTATTTTTTGAATAAAAATTTAAAAATATGAAGGTGATTTTACATACAGATGGTGGGGCAAGGGGGAATCCAGGTCCAGCAGCAATTGGAGTTGTTATTACTATACCGCCCAATGATCAGAAGCAATACTCACAATACATTGGCAAAACTACTAATAATCAGGCAGAGTACAGCGCTTTAATTTTTGCTCTTAAAAAATTAAAGCAGATTTTTGGGAAAAACAAGATAAAAGATCTCGAAGTGGAATGTTATTTGGATAGTGAATTGGTGGTAAATCAATTAAATGGAAAATATAAAATTTTAGAGAAAGGATTACAGCCATTATTTTTGGAAGTTTGGAATTTAAAAATTGATTTTAAAAATGTTAATTTTAATTATATTCCCAGGGAAGAAAACAAAGAAGCAGATAAATTAGTAAATCAGGCATTAAACGCATTATAGTTATTTTGCCCTCATCGTCTAGTGGCCTAGGACAGGTGGTTCTCAGCCATCAAACACCGGTTCGACTCCGGTTGAGGGCGATTTTACAGTTTGCGCCAGATATGATTTATGATTGTTTTTGGTGGGGTGCCGGAGCGGATGAACGGGGCGGTTTCGAAAACCGCTGTGGTTGAAAAGCCACCGTGAGTTCGAATCTCACCCCCACCGCAGTTTTG
>DAOPTN010000032.1:0-4221 GCA_035349995.1 Candidatus Pacearchaeota archaeon | reverse complement strand
ACTTTCTATCACTTTGATTGCTATCGAATAGAAGATCCAAAAGAGATTTTAGATTTGGAGTTTAAAAAAATTATTGAAAATCCTCAAAACATTGTTATTTTTGAATGGGGAGATAAAATCAAAAAAATTCTGCCCGATGACTGTTTCAAAATTAAATTTGAATTTTTAGATAAAAATAAGAGAAAAATAACAATATCATAAAATATGATGGGATTGAAATTCCATTATATTCTCTATCGTTTTTATTTTATGGTATAATTAAAAATACCATCCAATGATTACGATTGCAAATTTTAAATTTCGAGATTTATCCATCGAGGAGAAAATATTTTTAAATAAGATTTTGTTTTTTTTATTCTTTTTTATTCTTTTCTTTACAAACTAAATGATAAAAATTCAGTAATAATGGAAATACGCGCTAAATAATGTAGAGAGAAGAGAAAAAACAAGATCAAACCACGTTATAAAAAACTATGGGAGGACTGCTTATCATTGATTCTAATGCTCTTTTGCACCGTTCATTCCATGCCCTGCCGCCTTTAACCAACAGTCATGGTGAACCTACGGGCGCTGTTTATGGTTTTTTATTAACATTTTTAAAGGCAATTAATGATTTGAATCCTGATTTTATAGTAGCTACTTTTGACACGCCCTCTCCCACCTTCCGGCACAAAAAATTTAAAGCATATAAAGCTCAAAGACCAAAAACGCCCGATGATTTGATACAGCAGATTGCTAAAACAAAGGAAATATTAACAGCTTTTTCTGTTCCTATTTTTGAAAAAGAAGGATTTGAAGCTGATGATTTAATTGCAACAATTGTTAAAAAAACCCAACAAGAGCAGATTGATCAAAAATTAAAAGTTTATATTTTAACTGGTGATCTTGATACCCTTCAGCTTGTGAATGATCAAGTGAATATTTATACTTTGGGCAGGGGAGTAAGGGATACTATTATTTACGATAAAGAGAAAATTAAAGAAAGATTTGACCTTGAGCCACGACAAATGGTTGATTTTAAAGCCTTGGCCGGAGACCCTTCAGATAATATTCCCGGGGCTGATGGTATTGGACAAAAAACAGCTATTGGGTTGCTTAAAAAATACGATAACATAGAAAATCTTTATCAAAAAATAGAAGAAAACAGAGCCGATGATTTGAAACCGCGGATAAAAAATATTTTACTAAAAAACAAAGAGCAGGTTTTTTTCTCTCAATTGCTAGCAAAAACCCGGGATGACGCACCTATTGATTTTGATTTAAAAAAATGTGAATTTGGCAATTTTGACAAAGAGAAAGCAGAAGAAATTTTAAAAAAATTTGAATTTTATAGTTTGCTAAAAAGGGTTCCTGAGATAAAAAAGGATTTATCATTGCCCAAAAAAGAAGGAAGATTATTTTAATTTTTAGATTTTATTATATGCGTATTCTTATTGCTTATTATTCAAGAACAGGAAATACTGAAAAAGTAGCTCAGGCGTTAAAAAAAGAATTTGAGCATCGTCATCAATATGTAGATGTAGAAAAAATAGAACCTCAAGAAGAATATACTTTTTGGGGCTGGTGGCGTTTAAAGATTGCCAAAAGAGGGTGTAAAATAAAAGAACCAAAAATTAAAGATGTTTCAAAATATGATGTTGTTTTGATTGGATCTCCCAACTGGACCGGACTTTCTTTGCCAGTGACACAGTATTTAAAAAAAATAAGAGGATTAAAAAATAAATATGTAGCTGTTTTTTCTACATCATTCTTGCCACCAAAGATTGGTTGGTATATGCTTTCTGGCTATTTTTTTGATTATACAACTAATGCGATTATAAAAGAAAAGAGAGCCAGATTAATAGCTTGGATAAGCTTATCATCTAAATTTAAAAAATGGAACATTGAATCAAATTATGGTCAGGAGTGTTTAAATAATTTTTGCGATACAATTGAATCGCCAACGCCACCTTTGAAAAAATTTTTATTGGACGAAGAAGAGGAAGAGGAAATTCGATCTGTGATGATGATATTTTTAAAGGGTCTTTTTCTTTTTTTAATTTTTCAAATTATTACTTGTCTTTTTGGATGGGAGATATTTACCCTATCTCAATTTTTAATAATTTTTGCTGGCGGTCTTGTTATCTCTTTTCTTTTATTATGGACTCTTTTTAACAGGCGATGGTTATTTTTGGGAAAGTATGTGACGTGTGTTGGATTGATCACTCTTTGGGGTATAGCAATGTTTTTCCTTCAGCCCGCTAATTATTTACCACTGCTTGGATGTATTTTAGTGACAGTAGCAATGAGTTTTTTTAAGGATTATCGAGTGGTCGGTATAACAGGCATTGCCGCTGTCATTTTTTATCTATTTTTTTATCTTTCGTTTCCGGCCCTGGGAGAGGTTGCTGTTTTTTATATGGACTTGGTGTTTTTATTTTTGGTTGTTGTAATTAATTTATTTATTAGTCAGAATCTTCAAAATGATTTTGTTAATCTTGCTGAAGCCCAGGAAGAGATTGAAACAACAAATGAAGTGCTTGAAATCAGGGTAAGAGCGCGGACGAGGGCTTTGAGAACTTTAGCTGAAAGTTTGGACGTAGAGGTAAAAAAGCGAACTAAAGAGCTTCAGGAAAGAATTGATGAATTAGAAAAATTTCATAAATTAACTGTGGGCAGGGAATTAAAAATGATAGAATTGAAAAAATCATTACGCCAGGCGCAAGAGGAGATAAAAAAACTAAAAAAGGAAATAGAGAAAAAATCTTAAACAAATTTTATGTTGACTCTTGAATACAATCGAGAAGTGTCTGATCAATTTAATATTTAATAATGGAAAAAAATATTGAAAAAACAAAAAAAGAAAATGTAGAAGAACTTACTGCTCTTTTGGCTCAACGAGAAAGGGAATTGGCAAAAAAAATAAAAGCCCTGGAGCAAGCAAAAGAAAGAGAATTAATTTTAAAAATCAGGGAACGGGCAAAATCTGAGGACGCTGAAAGAAGATTAAAAGAATTAGAAGATACTAGAAAAGCCTTGTTAAATATTTTGGAAGACGTGGAAGAAGCCCAAAGAAGAGCAGAGGAAGAAAAAGAAAAAACTGAAGCAGTGATTACTAATCTTGCTGATGGGCTTTTTGTATTTGATGTTGAAGGCAGGGTTTCTATGATAAACCCTCAAGCAGAAATTTTTTTTGGCATTAAACGGCAAGACGTTGAGGGCATGACAGTTTCAGACCTAATGAATATTCCTGTTTTGAAGTCTTTTGCAGAATTAATTGGTAATGAGATTAGAAAAACTTTTCGAGAGGAAATTAAAATAAAGGACCGAACATTAGAAGTAACCACTGTTCCTGTTATGCATAAAGGGGATAAACTAGGAGTTTTGGCAATAGTGCATGATGTTAGTCGGGAAAAATTAATAGAGCAAATGAAGACCGAATTTGTATCTATTGCTGCTCATCAATTGCGTACTCCGCTTTCAGCAATAAAATGGAGCATTTCTTTACTAAAAGAAAAAATAAAAGGTGATAAAGACGCCGAGGACTTATTAGAAAAATTAAACCAATCCAATGAACGAATGATTCGGTTGATTGATGACCTTTTAAATGTTACTAGGATCGAAGAAGGACGATATATTTACAAACCCGTCCCCAGGGACATTGTTCAAATTATTGAAAGTGTTATAGTATTGAGAGTTGAAGCAGCTAAAAGAAAAGGCATTGATTTTTCTTTTAATAAACCAAAAGAAAAAATTCCAGAGGTAAAAGTAGACGAGGAAAAAATTTCTATTGTGATTCAAAACTTGGTAGAAAACGCCATCAACTACACTCCAAGCGGTGGCAAGATTTTAGTCTCAATAATATATCAAAAAGAAACGCAAGAAATATTAGTTGAAGTAAAAGATACAGGCATTGGTATTCCAAAATCAGAACAGCAGCGGGTGTTTAGTAAATTTTTTAGGGGCACCAATGCTATAAAAAACGAAACAGAAGGGACAGGATTAGGACTTTTTATTGCTAAAAATATTATCGAGGCGCATGGTGGGAAAATTTGGTTTAAATCAGAAAAAGACAAAGGTACAACTTTTTATTTTACTCTGCCAATCAGTCATCAATAATAAAAACAATTCCAATCATAAATTAGGTAGATTTAAGTTTTTAACGCAACAATACAACGGCATCGCCACGTCGCTCACGCGAGCCCCGTAAGAAATCTTTGATTTCGCACGGGGCGAAGCGTT
>DAOPTN010000031.1:0-4367 GCA_035349995.1 Candidatus Pacearchaeota archaeon | reverse complement strand
TGTCAAGGCAATTTAGAAATGTCATACCTACGAGCAAAATAGAAATGTCATACCTGAACCTTTAAAATCTAAATATTTTGATAAATTTATTAAGGTAAAGATGATACTTTTTCTTTGTTTTCTGGGTTAATATTAAATCTTCTCCAAGGATGGTTAGCAGGAGGTTTCCAGGAAGACTTGGTACCAGCTAAGGCTGGTATCTTAGCTTCTATGATCTTCTTTGGCCTCTCTGGTAAAACAGTGTAGTTGAGATACTTTCCTCTTAAAGATAGAAATACTTCTCCAGTAACTCTTTCTTCCACCATAACCTTCTCTTTCTTCCTGACCAATACTGGTTGTTTGTCTAAAAGCTGAAACCAATTTCCCTGATATCTAATTGTAAAGTCATTATTAACATATCTTACTTCTTGTCTGGAAAAGACCTTTTCTAATTGTTTTACCTCAATCCTACTTAGCTTTTGATGCAAATTTCCTCTTTTAGCTGGTATTACTGAAAATTGAGTATTGAACTTAGGAATAAATACCTCTTTAACAAACCGATTAGCTTCTTGTGGAGTTTTAATCCCAGCCAACCTCATCTCTCTTACTAATCTATGTTGCAAAGTAGGGAAAAGAGTTTCTATTCTGCCTTTGGCTTGGGGAGAGTAAGCAAAAATCAGTTCCACTCCTGATTGCTGCATCATCCTCTGAAATTGAGTTAAAACCTGAGGGTCATCTGCTACTGATCTCTGTGTGTTCTTATAGGTAGATAACCTATCTAAATAGATTTTCAAAGGTTTACCCTGAGTTTCAAAGTACTCTTTCCAAAAAGCAGACACTGACTTTACTCCTTCATCAGCAACAAACATCAATCCAGTAATCTTATTAGTAGCATCATCCCTGGAAGCTAAAAGGCAAGACAACTGTCCAGTTTCAAACCAATCAAAGTAGCAACCATCAAATTGTTCCATCTCACCATAATTATCTTTTCTTTGTCTCCAGCTTCGATACTCCTTGTTCTTCTTCCTTAGTCTTGGTTGCCACAATCCTAGGTCCATCATAATCTGCCTGACCTTCTCCTTGCTCAATTTTATCTTATGATTTTCTTCTAACTTTTCCATAGCAAAGGTTGGTTGAAAGTCAGAGTATCTCTTCTGGAGATAGAATTTAGCTTTTTCAATGATTTCTGGATTTACTCTTCGGTTTCCCACCCTTCCTCTGCTTTTATGAATTATTCCTTTCTCACCCTTCTTAATAACCCTGGCCTTTAACCTTTTAGTTTGTCTTACTGATAAATCCATCTGTTTAGCTGCCTCTGTTCCATTGATTTCTTTCCTGATTAACCTTTTAATTATCTCATACCTTGATAACTCTTTTTGACTCATAGTAATTAATTCTGCCATAGTTTTTTTTTAGATTTTAGGTTAATTTATAATTAACTATTCGACCTAAGAAGATTATGGCATATTATCTCAAAGTATGACATTTCTAAATTGCTCAACTATGACATTATCATATTGCTGCGACAAAAAGAGGGGAAAACTTGCCAAAAAAGAAAAAAAGTGGTATATTATAAAGATAAATTAAAAGCTGGAGGCGCTCTTGTCCCTCGTCTTACCCCCCCTCTCTTCACTCGTCCTTTTTTAAAGGACGAGTCAGATGAGGGATAGGAGCACTTCCGGCCTTTAATTTAAATAAAAACAGCCCGAAAGAGCTGTTTTTAAATTGATTTAAGGGTAATTTTAAGGGATCAAAGAATACTTCGCATTCTTTTCACCGAATTTACTTTTTAAATTTGAATGTGGGGACAAAACTATTATCCTCTATTTTCCAACGCTTTTTCTATTGTTTCCTCATCAGCGTATTCAATCTCACCGCCAGTGGGCAGGCCCCGGCCGAGGCGCGTAATCTTTATACTTTGTTCCCTTTCAGTGATTAAGGGTTTTAAAATCTTTGAAATATAATCCATTGTTAGGTTTCCGCCAGCAGTTGGATTTAAGGCTAAAACAATCTCTTTTGGTTTAAACTCTTCAATTCTTTTTTTTAATTCTTCAATTCGCATTTTACCCAAGGGATTTTCTTTTAAAAATTCTAATTCTCCGCCTAAAATGAAATAACGGCCATTGTATTTTTTCATTTTTTCCATTTGCCAAAGGTCGGTTTCTTTACCTACCACACAGATAATTTCTTCTCTTTTTTTATCAAGACATATAGGACAGAGGGTTTCTTTGTTGTGGGGGGAAAAAGGATTAAAACAAAAAGAACAAAGTTTAATTTCTTTTTTAAGATTCAAAATCTCCTGGCAAATTTTTTCCACTTTTTCTTTTGGCAAAGATAAAAGATATAAAGCAAAACGGGTGGCTGTGCGCTCACCAATTGTAGGAAACTGAGAAAAAATATCAACAACCTTTTTGATTTGTTTAGGAACCATACCTTTTTAAATCTCAAATCTCAAATCTCAAATCTCAAATATATTTAAACATTGGAATTTAGGATTTGTTTAGAATTTGGATATTGGAATTTAGAATTTAATGTTTACATTATTTCTTCTTCGCTTCTTTCGTCCTCTTCGTCTTCATAGCTTTTTTCCAATTCTCTAAAACTTGCTAAGTCCTGGTTGAAATAGAGATCAACCTTACCAATGGGACCATTACGGTGCTTTGCAATAATGAGTTCGGTTTTTGATTCTTTTATATTAGGGCGGTAGATAAAGAGCACTACATCAGCGTCTTGTTCTAACGAATTATGTACAACTATATCATTGGCAAGAAAATTATGATAGTTTTCAACCGTTGCATCATAAACATCCTCTACTCCTAATAATTTTATTGAAACAATTTTATCCCAATAAATGTCAGAAGTAGCAAGCATTTGAATGTTAGGAATATTAAAAATGGCAATAGAATCTCCAATCTTTAATTCATCTAATCGTTTCCATCCTTCTAATTTAAAAAATGGATGATTAGCGCTTGCTTTTATTTTTCGTCCGCTTTCTGTTGCAAGTTCAAAAACTTCTTTTTTGCCAGAGTAAAAAACTTTAGTCATTTTACTTGGCCTTAGCTTGTTATTGTCATCAAGAGCAAGCACTCTAATTGGTTCTTGAAATTTTCTTTGGGCAAGTTCTTTCATTGAAACTCTTTCGCCGCTATCCGCTTTTTGAATAAGGGTATCGCCAGTTAGACAGCCGCTTTCACGAAGATCAGAGAGCTTTGGTCTTTGATCGGGCCGGTGTTCTACTGCTCGGGAAAGTTGTGATAAAGCTAAAACTGGTACATTTAATTCTTTTGCTAATGATTTTAAACTTCTTGAGATTTCTGTTACTTGTTGAACAGGATTTTCGCTTTGGCTTCGTGATTCAATCAACTGTAAATAATCAATAATGATAAGCCCTAGTCCTTTTTCGGCTTGAAGCCGTCGAGACATCGCCCGCATTTGCAATACAGTAGAAGAAGCAGCATCATCAATATAAATAGGGGCTTGAGAGAGGGCAGAAAGGGCATCTTGGATCTTAACGAAATCCTCATCTGCTGATAATTTTCCTGTTCTTAATTTCCATAATGAAATGCCTGCCTGGGAAGCAATCAATCGGTCTACCAATTGTTCTTTTGACATTTCAAGAGAAAACATTCCCACGGTTTGGTTTTCTTTAAGAGCAGCGGCCCGGGCAATATCAAGGGCCAAACTGGTTTTCCCCAAACTTGGTCGAGAAGCCAATAAAATAAAATCTCCTCTTTGCAGTCCTGCCAACATATCATCAAGTTTTGGAAAACCCGTTGTAACACCCCGTAAGGCGCCTTTTTGAGAATGAATTTTATCGATTCGTTCAAAGGCACCATCTAATTCTGTTTTTATCGGTAAAAAGCTTTGAGTTAATGACTCTTGGGTAATGCCAAAGATTTTTTTCTCTGCTTCATCTAATATTAAATCAATATCTTTTTCTTCTTGATATCCCAAAGTAGAGATTTCTTCAGATACTTGGATCAAGCCTCGGCGCACTTTTTTCTCTCTAACAATTTTGGCATAGTACATAATGTGCGAGGGAGTGGGCACACTAGAAAGGATTTCTGAGAGATAAGCCGCACCGCCTATCTCTTCTAATTCTTCTTTTTCCTTTAAACGTTGGGTAAGAGTTAAAAGATCAATGGGTTCGTTTTTTTCAAAGATGTCAAGCATTGCCTGATAAATTTTACCATGGTTGTTTTTATAAAAATCCTCTGGCCTTACAAGGTCGATAACTTTGATCATGCCTTCTTTGTCCATCATTAGAGATCCCAGCAGGGCTTTTTCTGCCTCAATGCCTTGAGGCGGAATTTTTATAACATCTGCCATAATAGAAATACGAAATCAAAACTATAATTGGATTCAAAAATTTAACGTAACACTCTTTA
>DAOPTN010000030.1:1434-4579 GCA_035349995.1 Candidatus Pacearchaeota archaeon | reverse complement strand
ATTAGGATTTAGAGCTTAAAGAACTTCGTTCTTTTCGCCCTTCGCTCGGCTTCGCTAAGCTTGGAATTTGATTGAAAATTGTTATTTGGTGCTTGGAATTTGGGATTTAATATCTGTGATTTGTAATTTATTCATTATCAGGGAACAATAATAAGAAGCATTGCGTTAAAAACTTGAATCTTCCCAAGATTAAATTTAATTTAACTCATTTTAAAATTTTTATCAATTTTGATTTTTAAAAATTAAAGCCCGAGATCACTTCTCGGGCTTTAATTATAAGAATTATAATTCCTTTACTCTTCTGTTTCCTCAGTTCCTTCTTCAACTGGAGTTTCCTCCTCTACTGGAGTCTCTTCTTCAAATTGAATTTCTCCCTCTACTGGAGTCTCTTCTTCAAATTGAATTTCTCCCTCTAATGGAGTTTCTTCTTCAACTGGAGTTCCTTCTTGACTGCTAGTAACAGCCCAAACAATAATTCCAATCGCTACTAAAACTATAATTATAATTGCTACGGTACTAGATTTCATAGGTATATTGTTTTTTTTATTATTTAATTCGACCTTTTTTCTACTTGGCAAAATATAATCCAGCCCTCTTATATCGCCAAGTATTATATTTATATTTTATCATAAATTGATATTATTTTGCAAATTTTACTGGTATTTGACTTTTAAAATTTTGGCATAGCGTGAAATTTTTTTGTATCGTTCAAAAAGTATATCAAAAAGTTCAATCTCTCCGGATTGAACTCGTCGCACAATTTCTTCGTCTGCCGATTGATCCTGAAATCGAGTCATATAAAATACTAAATTGATTTATTTTTTCAAAAATTTTAATGTTTCGTTGGCTATTTTTTCAGGAATTTGAGTGTTTAAATTATGACCAATTCCAGGAAATATTACTAATTTTGAGTTTTTAATTTTCTCGTGCAAAATATGAGCATCTTTTTCAGGAACCATATCATCTTTGCTACCCCACAAAATCAAAGTTGGAGCTGTTATTTTTTCTAAACTAATTTTTAAATCCTGACTCGTAACTCTTTTAAAGGTATCTTTCATTACCCCTTCTGCTAAATAATAATCTTTTGAATTATTAAGTGTGTATAAGGCATTGGCAGCAGCAGGATAAAACTTACGCAATCCAGGCAAAGAAAAAATCTTCTTGCCCACTTTTCCTAAGGAATAAAAAAATAATGTTTTTTTTGATTTTTCATCTCTGATAACAGCAGCTGCGCATAAAATCAATTTTTCAACCATTTCTGGTTTTGTTTCTGCTATCCTTGTGGCTAATCCTCCTCCAAAAGAATGCCCTAGTAAATTAAATCTCGTCCATTCCTTTTCCTTTAAAAAATCTAACACCCAATTTACATAATCATCAATCCCCCAGGGTTCTTTTGGTGGCGGTGTAAAGCCAAAGCCAGGTAGATTGGGAATTAAAACCTCTATCCCCTCTTTTTCTAAAATTTCTTTCACCTTTTGCCAACGACCAGCATTTGATCCCCAGCCATGTAAAATAAGTAAACGTTGCATAATAATGATGATAATTTATCGCAAAGGTTTATGTCTATCGTTGTCTACTCTGAAAGGTTATAAACAAGGATCACAACGATTGACCAGACCAATTACTATAAATCTGATAGATAAAAAATATTATGTCCCCGGTGCGATTTGAACGCACAATCTTTAGCTCCGGAGGCCAACGCTCTATCCAGTTGAGCTACGGGGACAAAATTTTTTGTCATTTTTGAGCAACAACAAAAAGATTAGAAGTAGGAAGTTTTTTGGTTTTTTTACTCTTGGTGCCAACTAAAATTTCTCCACTTTTTATTATACTAAAACCTGCTCTTTTTACCAATTTTTTTAATTCTCTCTCTGTAAAACAATGAAAATAACAATCATCAACTCCTTCCCATTTCATTAAAATATCCTTAAAATCTAATTTAGATTTTCCTAAAACTTTTGCTTTGGTTTGTTGAAAAATTAAATCTCTGGTAAATTTTTTCTCCCATAAATTCCAAACTGTCAAAATCAAAAGTCCGTTTTTCTTTAAAACCCTTTTTGCCTCTGCTAAAACTCTTAAGCGAATTTCTTTTGAAGGAATATGATGCAACAATGCTATCGAATAAACCTTATCAAAATATTCATCAATAAATGGCAAGTTTATTGCATCTCCTACTCGAAAATCAACTCCAGGAAATTTATTTTTGGCAATATCAATTAACTCTTTAGACACATCAACCCCTATATATTCTATATCTTTGCCTTCTAACATTTCATAAAATCTACCATTGCCACAACCAAGGTCTAAAATTCTTTCTTTGCCTTTTACATAATCATCAAACAAAAATCTCATTTCTTCCCACGCCTTGACACGAGCCCTCGCAAATTGCCCGCTCATTGTGTTATAATCTTGATGAACCTTTTTTAATAAAAAATTTGCATATTCTATGTCCATAGATCCAAATGAAATTATTATCAAAAATTTAATCAAAATCAATGCTAAAAATCAATCTGACCTGGCACAAACTAAAAGGGAAATAGCTAAACATTATAAAGTCCCCTGTCCTTCTAATATCAAACTATTAGAAGTTTATCATAATTTGCTTTATACTGACAAAATAGAAAAAAATGAAAACTTGGAAAATCTTTTAATTAAAAGAAAAATTCGTTCGCTATCTGGAGTAGTGGTGGTTTCGGTTTTAACCAAACCATATCCCTGTCCCGGAAAATGCATTTATTGTCCTAAAGAAAAAGGAATTCCTAAAAGTTATCTCTCGGGTGAACCAGCCGTAGAAAGAGCAAAAAAATTAAATTTTGATCCTTATTTACAAGTAAAAAAAAGATTGGAAATGCTACAAAACGAGGGTCATCCAACTGATAAGATTGAACTGAGAATTATTGGAGGAAGTTGGAGTTGCTATCCAAAAGATTATAAACAATGGTTTATTACTAAATGTTTTGAAGCAACAAACAAATTTAATAAAAATTCCAAATACCAAATTCCAAATACCAAACAAGTTTCAATTGCCGAGCCCTGTAAATCAGGACAAGACGCGAGAAGAGACGAATTCTCTTTGATCTCCAAGCAAGGGGTGAAAAGAGACGAAGCCTATTTAAGCTCCAAGCAAGGGGTGAAAAGAGACGAA
>DAOPTN010000030.1:0-1334 GCA_035349995.1 Candidatus Pacearchaeota archaeon | reverse complement strand
CTCCAAGCAAGGGGTGAAAAGAGACGAAGTCTCTTTGAACTCCAATATTCAAAACCTTAAACAGGAGCAAAAACGTAATGAAACTGCTAAGCATCGTATTGTTGGTATTTCCATTGAAACACGGCCTGATTTAATAAATGAAAAAGAAATAAAAGAGTTAAGAAAATTAGGCGTAACCCTAGTGGAGATTGGTGTTCAAACCATATTTGATGATGTTTTGAAAAAATGCCAACGTGATCATAGTGTAAAAGAGGTCATTGAAGCAACTAAACTTTTAAAAGATGCTGGTTTTAAGGTGCTTTATCAAATGATGCCAAATTTACCAGGATCTACAATACAAAAAGATCTTGCTACTTTTAAAGAATTATTTGAAAATCCTCATTTTAAACCTGATTGGCTGAAAATTTATCCTTGCGTTGTTTGCAAAGAATCAAAACTTTATCAATTATGGGAAAAAGGTAAATATCAATCTTATTCTAATGAAGAGTTAATTAACCTTTTGATAAAAATTAAAGAGATTCTTCCCTATTGGGTAAGGGTAGCAAGATTATTTCGCGATATTCCTTCTTCAAAAATTCAAAGCGGTTCAAAGGTTTCTAATTTAAGAGAGGTAGTTTTAAATAAATTAAACCAAGATGGCAAAAGTTGTCACTGCATTAGATGCCGCGAAGTAAGAGAAAATTATAACCCAAAAGAAAAAATTTATTTAAAAAGAGAGGACTATGATGCCTCTGGAGGCAAAGAAATATTTTTAAGTTTTGAAAATAAAAACAGAACAAAATTGTTTGCTTTTTTAAGATTACGTATCCCCTCCTTTGTTTTTTCAAGAGAAAAACACTTTTTACCTGTTCTTCAAGATGCAGCTATTATTCGAGAAATCCACACCTACGGCGCCCTAACGCCCCTTCATCAAAGAACAAATCTTTCTCCCCAACACCAAGGAATGGGAAAAAATCTAATAAAAGAAGCGGAAGACATTGTAAAAAATGAATTCCGTCTTCCTAAAATTGCTGTAATATCTGGTGTAGGTGTCAGAAATTACTGGCGAAAATTGGGCTACCGTTTAAATAATACCTATATGGTAAAAAATCAAATCCTTTAAAAATAACAAGATCAAAGCTAGCTAAGTTTGTCTTTTAACTCTTTTAGGATTTCTGCTGCAAGGTCTTTTCCTCCTAATCCAAAAGCCAATCCTGTTGCTATTGTAATCATTGCAATCATTCCATAAATCAAGGCCCTCACAATATCTGGTGTAATTCCTAATTGTAAAAGAATTGCTAAAATAGCAAAAACCCAAATTGCCCATCGAATGCCAGATCCCAATAATTTGGAAT
>DAOPTN010000029.1:0-4691 GCA_035349995.1 Candidatus Pacearchaeota archaeon | reverse complement strand
CTCCTCGCAATGACATCCTTTTCTCTTGTCATTGCGAGTCCTACCGCAGTAGGACGTGGCAATCCCGTTGTATGATTGCGTTAAAAACTTGAATCTACCTAACTTTTGAATATCGTAAAAGTAATTCTTTTGCATCTTGAATTATCTTCTTATTATTCTTCTTCTTCTTTTTTTTCAAAAACCCTCTTGCCAAAACAACGGGCCCAGAAAAATTTTTCGGTTCCAAAATAATATCTGTTTCTTTTTTCATTTTCTTTAATTCCAAACATTCTTTTTCATTTCTTGCCACCACAATAAGAATATCATCATTAGAATCATCTTTTCTCCAAAACACCCTTCCTTTTCTTAACAATTGACAATCATTGCCATCACAATCAGGAACCTTTTCGAAAAGTTCTTTTAATTTCACTGAATATTCAATATCTGTTAAAATACAACCGCCGCTGGGTGTTGGAAATTCTTTTATATTAAACTTTTTAGCTAATAATAGTTGATAAGATCTTGATTTTCCTTTTATACCAAATAATGTCTCTCTATTAACCCATCTTCTTTTTTCTGGAAGGGTCTCTGGTAACAACTGGGCCGATAATGGTCTTAATATTAATCCTGTTAACCCTGATTCTCTTTCTATTATTTTTAGGGATTTTAAATTCTGTGAAAATGGTCTTTGCCCTAATACATCGCCTGTTGCAACAAAATCTGTATTTGTTTTTTTTAATAATTTTTTTGCCTCTTTTGCCATCAATAAATGACAATCAATACAAGGATTTAATCCTTTACCCCTCCCATATTTTGGGGATTTTATAATTTTTAAATGCTCTTCTGAAAAATCAATTACTCTTAATTTTAATCCTAATGATTCTGCTGATTTTTTTGCTCTCTGGCAATCAAAAAAATAACTAAAAAAACAAACAGGGATCACTTTTATTTTTTGTTTTAATAAAATTTGTGATGCTATCATTGAATCCAACCCACCTGAAAACAGTAAAATTGCTTTTGCCATACTCGTTTAAAAATTTAAGACAAACAGGATTTTAAAAACTCATTTGCTTTTTTTAAAACCTCTCTAGCGTTTTTAAAAGTCACTTTCTTTATTGCCTCTTTATACTCTAACCACTCATATCCTATATGCTCAAACGATATTTCAACCTTTTTTTCTTTTGTTTCTGCTAAATAAAAAACCACCTCTTTTAAAACTAAAACCTTGTTGTTTTGATTAAAAGATAAAGGTGGATCTTTTTGATCGTTTAGATTTCTGTAGAAAAAATAATTTATTTTTTCTATAAATCCAGGAATAAATTTAACGTCTTTAATCCCAGTTTCTTCTTTTATTTCTCTTTTAGCTGTTTCCCTTTCGCTCTCTCCTTTTTCAATGTGTCCCTTGACAAAATCCCAGTGCCCCGAAGGATAGTGCAAAAGAAGATAATAAATTTTATCTTTTTTCTCTAAAAAAATCTCTTTTCTAAAAATTATTGCGCCGGCAGATCTTTCTTTTACGACTGCGGTGTTTTTTTCTCTTCCTGCCATTTTTCAATTATTTCTTTTTTAATGTCTTTTGCTATTTTAGGATTCTCATTTAAAAATTTTTTTGATGATTCTGTTCCAACGCCTAATTTTGTGCCCTTAAATTCCAAAGTGTTCCCTTTTTTCTCTACTATTCCATATTTGAGGCCAGTATTTAAAAGATCACCCATTTTTGAAATTCCCTCGTTCCACATAATATCAAACTCAGCAGTTCTAAAAGGAGGAGCAACCTTATTTTTAACGATCTTTGCTCTAACGCGATTGCCCATCACCTCATCTCCTTTTTTAATTTTAGCAATCGGTCTTAATTCAATTCTCACCGAAGCATAAAATTTTAATGCCTTGCCACCCGGTGTTGTTTCGGGATTGCCAAAACCAAAAGTGCTGATCTTCATTCTGGTTTGATTCAAAAAGATAATTGAGGTGCCTGCTTTGGCAGAAATGGCTGTAAGTTTTCTTAAGGCCTGTGACATTAAACGGGCCTGAAGCCCTATTTGCTGATCACCCATTTCACCTTCAATTTCTGCCCGGGGTGTTAAAGCCGCCACCGAATCAACTACAATCACTGATATTTTTCCAGATCTTACCAAGGTTTCTACAATATCCAATGCTTGTTCTCCAGTGTCTGGTTGAGAGATTAATAAATCATCTACATTGACACCAATGCGCCGCGCATACTCAGGATCAAGAGAGTGTTCGGCGTCAACAAAAGCGGCTATCCCGCCTTTTTTTTGATCTTCAGCCACAATATGCAAAGCCAATGTTGATTTTCCTGAGCTCTCTGGTCCAAAAATTTCAATTATTCTACCCTTTGGAATGCCACCAATACCCAAGGCAATATCCAATGACAAAGATGAGGTAGGTATTGCTTCTACATCAACAGCCCTTACCTCGCCCAATTTCATAATTGCACCTTCTCCAAATTTTTCTTTAATACTATCAACAGTATCTTGCAAATTTGTATCTGATTGATTTTTTTTCTTTGCCATAGTTTTATTACAATCCAAGAACATTAACCAATTGTTTGATCATTGAAACCACTACTGCCTCTGGCATCAAACTATAAGAAGGCCTTCCTTCATTATCCAAAACAACCCAGGGATTTTTAATTATTTCTACTTTTTCCTTTTCAGGATCCCACCGATAATCAAACTCAGGTGTAATTTCGTAATCATTAACATATTTATCAGCTACCTCAACTGGAACGGCATTCCTCAAAAATATTTTAGACACACCGTAAAGAGAAAAGGCTTTTCTCATCAATTGTTCATCTAGTTTTAATCTTTCTCTGATGGGCTCAATGCCCTGAGCATCTCCTTCTTTTTGGACCATTCGAGCGTTCTGACAGCCAGGGTTATCGCAAATTAAATAAAATTCTTTTTTTTCTTTATCATAACCTACTTTATTTGTTGGTAAAAGTTTAAGGTTACGGGGTGTTTGGCAGACTGGACAAACAACACGATACTGAATCCTTTTTTCAATAACTGCCTCAGGGACATCTACCAAAATAAAAATATCTGGATCATAACGATAACCCGCCAAGTCTCTAAAAAATAGAGAGTAAGAGATCTGATCAAGATTTCTTGGAAAACCATCAATAAAAAGAGTTTTCTTGGGATGTTTGTCTATTTCTCTTTTGGTAAGAGCCAAAATAAATTCTGTTGGCAAAAGAGTTTTTGTGCTGCGTGAAGACAACGCCTCAAAGGTCTCTTCTAGCGGAATATATCCACGATAGTTCTTTTTAAGATATTCTAACAATTCTTGCTTTTTTCCCTCGTCTTTTATTTCTTCTTCAACCTCTCTTACTATATCACCCACTGAAATATGCACAGCCAGGTCCTCGCCTACGATTTCTCTAAACATTTGAGAATAAGTACCCTTTCCAGAGTTCTTTTTCCCCAAAAGATAAGCAATAAAACTATGTTTTTTAAGATAATCTTGCAATTTTTTGATCTCATCTCCTGCCTTTAAATAAAAATAATCCTTTCTTTCTTGAGGATCAGTTAAATTAAAAGAATGCGAATCTCCCTCTGTTTTTGTTTTAAAAATTGGGAATTCAAAGTCTTTCATCTCTGATAATGATTTTTTTTCTTCTGGTGAGTGTAAATTTTTTTCCATAGGTTAAAAGATCCAGATATAAAATTTAACAGAATTTTAAAAAAATTAAATTTTATTACTGGTTAGTTAAAATTTGATAATTTTTACCATTGCTTATAATCTTTATATTTCCGCTTTCATCGGTCCTATATATAATTATACCATATTTTTTTAAATTATCCAAAACTTCTGGTGCTGGATGACCATAATGATTTTCACCTACTGAGATCACAGCAACCTCAGGTGAAACTGCTCTTAAAAAATATTCATTACTTGAATATTTACTGCCGTGATGCGCTATTTTGATAACTTCGCTTTGAAGATTAATATCTCCTATTTGGTCTAGGGTGAGATTATTTGCTAACAGTTGATATTCTATTTTATTTGAAATATCTCCAGTAAAAAGAAAATCCATCTCTCCAAAATTTAATTTTGCTACGACCGAAAAGTCATTGATTTCCTCTGTTTTTAAATCTTGTAATGGCCATAAAATAAATATTTGTGGAGTGATAATCTCTTCTGCTGATGATCCTGCAACTGGTAAAAAAGAAATCTTTTTTCCTTGTTGTGCAAAAATTACTTCACTTCCTTCTTCTTGAACTATTTCTTGAAAACTAAGATAGAGATCTTTTTCTTTTATTTTGCCTTCTATGTCCGACATTAAAATCTTATCCACCTTAAAAGATTTAAAAACTTCAAAAAGACCAGCGATATGATCATTGTCAGGATGGGTTAAAATTATAAGTTCAATCTCCCTATCAAAAAACGGCATCTCTTTTGCAATCTGTTCAACCACAGAACCACTGGGACCGCCATCAATTAAAACCTGAATGTTTCCAGGAAGCTTAATCATTATTGAATCACCCTCGCCCACATCAAAAAAATTAACCTCAATAAGCGATGAATGATTAAAAGCAAAAACAGCTTTAAAAACCAAGACCACTCCTAAAAATAAAAAAACAAGAACAGCAAATTGAATTTTTTTCTTTGACATAAAATGAAAATAAAAATTCCCAAACTCCAATGTTCAATGATCAATGAAATCTTAATGTTCTAAATTCTAAACCTAA
>DAOPTN010000028.1:0-4928 GCA_035349995.1 Candidatus Pacearchaeota archaeon | reverse complement strand
TTTTTATGTCTTTTCCAAAAGAAGTCCTTTTTATCATTAAAACCCTGGAAGAAGCTCATTTTGAGGCATATCTTGTTGGCGGCTGCGTTCGTGATCTTTTGCGGAATCTTGAACCCAAGGATTGGGATATTGCCACTAATGCCACGCCAAAAGAAATTCAACAACTTTTTCCCCGTTCTTTTTACGATAATAAATTTTTTACAGTAAAGGTAGCAACTGAAAGTACTGATCCTCGTCTAAAAGAAATAGAAATCACCACCTTTCGCTCAGAAGCAAAATATACTGATAGACGCCACCCAGACGAAATAAAGCCAGCAAAAACCATTGAAGAAGACCTATCGCGTCGTGATTTTACTGTAAATGCAATGGCAATGAAATTAACAGTTGAACAATCTGCTAAAAATATTAAGGTTGTAAATTATAAAATTATAGATTTATTTAAGGGTAAAGAGGATTTAAAAAATAAGATTATTAGGGCAGTAGGGGAACCAAAAGAAAGATTTGCTGAAGATGCTCTACGTATGATACGGGCTGTACGGTTTGCAGCAACCCTTAACAATGATCAATTTTCTCTGTCTCAACAAAAAACTGATTCTTTGAGTAAATTGGAATGGCAGATTGAATCCAATACTCTCCAAGCAATAAAAAGAAATGCTTCTCTGTTAGAATTTGTTTCAAAAGAAAGAATTAGAGACGAACTTATTAAAATTTTAGAAAGCCCCTATGCTGCTGAAGGAATTTTGCTTTTGCATCAAACAGGGCTCCTAAGATATATCATTCCGGAATTAGAAAAAGGGGTGGGCATTACTCAAAACAAGCACCATATTTACACTATTTTTAAACATTCTTTAATGGCTTTAAAATATGCGGCAAAATATCATTATAATCTTAATGTGCGATTAGCCGCGCTTTTACATGATGTTGCTAAGCCCCAAACAAAACATGGAGAAGGATTAGATGCCACCTTTTACAATCACGATGTAGTAGGAGCAGCAATTACCCAAAAAATCCTTTCGCGATTAAAGTTTCCTAAAAAAACTATTAAAAAGGTAACAACACTGGTACGATATCATATGTTTTTTTATGATCCTAAAACTGTTACTGAATCATCGGTAAGACGACTGCTTAAAAAGGTAGGAACAGAAAACATTCAAGAATTGATTCAATTAAGAATTTGTGATAGAAAAGGAATGGGCAGGCCCAAGGCCAAGCCCTATAAACTAAGATATTTGGAATATATTATCTCAAGGGTGTCAAAGGATCCAATTTCAGTAAAGATGCTCAAGGCAGACGGTCAGGACGTAATGAAAATCTTAAATATCAAGTCAGGACCAAAGGTCGGATTAATTCTCAATGCCTTATTATCAGAGGTGATTGATGACCCTCAAAAAAATAACAAAAAATACTTAGAAAAAAGAATAAAAGAACTTGGAAGATGGTCTGAAGAAGAATTAAGAGAAAAGGAAAAGCGAATAGAGGAAAAGAAAATGGAAATCGAAACAGAAGAAAAACAAAAATTTCATATAAAATAATTTTTAAAAATTATGTTAAATCCCAATGAATTAAAAATAGGAGATATTATTCTTTATAACAAAGAGTTGTTTGAAATATTGGAAATAAAACACTTACACTTGGGTAGGGGAGGAGCAGTTTTCCAAACAAAAATAAGAAACCTGAAGACAAACAACGTTTTTTCGCAAAATTTTAAACCCGGCGACAGATTGGAAGAAGCAGATATTGAAGAAGAAGTAATTAGATATCTTTACAACCATAGAGGAGAATATTTCTTCTGCAAAAAAGAAAACCCTTCAGAAAGATTTTCTTTAAACGAAGAAATGATTGGCAAATATAAATTTTTTTTGAAATCCGGCATTGATATTGAGGCAATAAAATTTCAAAATAAAATTATTAATATTATACTGCCTATAAAGATCGATTTAAAAGTAACAGAAGCACCTCCAAACTTTAGTGGCAATACTGTTGACAGAGGAACAAAAAAAATTACTCTTGAGACTGGATACGAAGTAAGCGCACCATTATTTATTAAAGAAGGGGACATTGTGAGAATAAATACAAAAACTGGCGAGTACGTTGAAAGGATAAAGTAAACCCGCCTACTATTACTTCACCTATTACTTATTATGTCTACAAATAGACGATCGTCTATTTGTAGACATAATGATTTATTTTATTTTTATTATGAAATTGCCACTTACTGATGAATTTCTTTTAAAGATTTATAATTATTTGGAAAAGGTGATGGAGTTAGATAATGCTCCCCACTCTTTTCAAGAAGCAGCGGTGACTGATTTTATCTGGATGAGAAAAAATTATGATAAAGCAAGAAGGAAAAAACAATTTTCCCACTTTTTAAGTTATCTTAAAAAGAAGGGATATATCAAAGTCAAACAATTAGAAGCAGGCAAAGCGGTCTTTTTAACTCAAAAAGGCAAAGAGAAGGCCCTTAAAACAAAATTAAAATTTCTGGAAAAAGATTTTCAGAGCTCTAAATTAAAGAAAAGAAAAGATGGAAAACTTTTGATGGTAATTTTTGATATTCCCGAAGACAAAAGAGATTGGAGAAACGTTCTCAGGGATGGATTAATGAGTTTGGGATATACATTTTTTCAAAAGAGCGTTTGGATTTCTCCTTTTGATGTTTATCAAAAAACCCAGCAATTAATATTAGAATGTGGATTAGATAAATATTGCCATATTTTTTTAATAGAAAAAATTTAATATAAATGTACCTTTTTAGACGATCGTCTAAAAAGGTACATTGGAAAATATAATGCATAAAGAAAAAACAGAAGTAGGAGAGAATGAAGGGGGAAACAAAAAGGGAAATGAAAGGGGAGACGAAGGGGGGAATAAAAAGGAAAATGAAAGGGGAAATAAAAACAGAAGTGAAAATTTAAAAAGCTTAATTAATGAGTGCAATTTTGAACCAAAAAAATATTGGGGACAGAACTTCTTGATGGATAAGGAGGTTTTGGCAGATATTGTTAAAACAGCAGATCTTAAAAAAAGCGATGTTGTGCTAGAAATTGGGCCGGGTTTTGGGGTTTTAACAAAAGAGTTAGCAAAAAAAACCAGCAAGGTAATTGCTGTTGAAAAAGATGAAAGATTAATAAAAATGTTAAAAAGGGGATTAAAAGGGTTTAAAAATGTTGAAATTATCCACGGCGATATTTTAAAAATAAATATTAAGAACGTCATTGCAAGTGAGGGAGCAAAGCGACCAAGCGCAGCAATCTCGGACGATAACTATAATAATACTACGGGATTGCTTTACCCCACTTCTGGCAGGACTCGCAATGACAAAATGTATTATAAGGTTGTTGCGAACTTGCCTTATTATATTACTTCGCCAGTGATCAGAAAGTTCTTAGAAGAAAAAAATCCGCCAAAGTTAATGGTGCTAATGGTTCAAAAAGAAGTAGCAGAAAGAATTTGTGCGAAACCGCCAAAAATGAGTTTACTCTCGGTTGCTTGTCAATTTTATGCAACGCCAGAAATTGTTAGAATAGTAAAAAAAGAGAGTTTTTGGCCCAAACCAAAAGTGGATTCTGCAATAATAAAACTTAAAATTAATAATTTACAACTGGCAACTGAATTTCGCGAGCAGTTTTTTAAAATTGTCAAGGCAGGATTTTCTTCTCCCCGCAAACAACTCAAAAATAATCTAAAGAGAAAATTAAAACTAGATGAAAAAACAGTTGAAAATTGGCTTTTAAAAAATAATATCCAGCCCATCCAACGGTCAGAGACCTTGTTAGTAGAAGACTGGATAAACCTTACAAACAGCTTCCCCTTATCTACTCCCTTGCAGGCACCACAATAATTCTTCTTATTTTTTTTGTTTGATAGCCCGGATTGGGGCTTTCAGGTGTTGATTCAAAAACCGCAGACCCCACCAAACTTGGAATACAATTATTGATTGCGGTTTTTTTAAACAATTGGGCATCGCCTGTACTGTCTGGTTGATCCTCTAAAATTACTGCAAATGTGCCGTTAATCTTTATTGAAACAATATTTTCAAAGACCTTTTTTCCATCTGAAAAAACCTTAATCTGATCAGAGTCATCATTGATCTCAACCACGCCCGGCACAGATACTTCTCCATTGGGCACTTTATATTCCCCTCCTTTGCAATCAGGTCTGTTATAAAATGTTATACTTCCTGATATATTTTTTTCTCTGTTGTCTCTCCAAACCTCTACTGAAGACACTGTACTGTTGCCAATCGGTGGATTATTACTAACCAACTCTTTTACTCCCCAGCAATCTTCTTCTACCGCCTTCCCCAAATCCCCTACATTTATAGCATTTTCTCCCGCGCACACCATCGCATAATTCCCATTATAACTTTCTTTGTCAAATAAAATTGCTCCATAGTCGCCGTAAATAATCACTGCCTGTGCTTTGTCATTCAAAAATGGTTCCACCAAGCCCAGGTTAGGCGTGCTATCAGTAAGGCATACAAAATGCTCTGGAAAATGCATCAAGTTCTTTTCGTCAGTAACAACATGATCATACAAACATACCCCATTTGGCTTTGCAAAATAAACAGATTTTGGGAAAAAATCAATTGATTCTCCGCTCTCTAACTTTTTTCTGCTTGTCCATTTACCTTCCTGGTATCCTTCCCTATCAAAAATATAAATCAATGGATTTTCAGTATAAAATTTTACTTCCCACTTTTCGTTTTTAAATTTATCGGGCAAATCAAGAACTTTTCGACTGTCAGTAATAAAAAAATTATTCTCTCCGTCACAAGTACGGGTGCAAAGACTAGTAGAGGGACACAAACAAATGCCCACAGTTGGTTGAAGAATACTAATATCTTGAAAAAAAGATATTCCAGTAACAGCCAAATCAGGGTTAATAGTGGTTAAGATCAAATAGATAGCAAAGAGAATTAAAAG
>DAOPTN010000027.1:3218-5928 GCA_035349995.1 Candidatus Pacearchaeota archaeon | reverse complement strand
TCTACCTCATCAGCAAAAAAGAACAAGGGCTTGGCTAAAATTAAAAAAAGAAGTAAAATAAAAATAAAGAAAACTTTTTTTGACTGCATAAATTTGTTTTTTTATTATAACATGTTATAATAAAAAAACAAACAAAGATTAGAATAAAAATATGACAAAACAAAAATTAAATTCAATGAATAAAGAAAGCGGGATGGTTCAGTTTCAGATTCTTATTTATATTGTTGCAATTGCTCTTTTAATTTCTTTTTTGTTAGCGAGTGTTCAAAGCATACTAGAAACCCTCTCAAAGGGACTAGTAGTAAGTGCAGTAGAATGGGTAACAGGAATAGATCTGGCAAAATTAATACCAAATTCTTTAACTATAATATTAAGATCTGTTCAAGGATTAGCTAGTTGGGCATTACAAGGACATTTTGTTTCAGTGGGCGTAACTGATCTTGCTCAAATGGTGGGGTGGGATATTGTAAGGAATCTTGCCAATATTTTTTTATTACTAGGATTAATCTTTACTGCTTTTGGAATTATGCTGGGGATAAAAGAATATGAAGCCAAAAAAAGCCTGCCCATTTTAATCATTATTGCTCTTTTAATTAACTTTACTCCAGTAATCTGTGGCTGGATTATTGATTTTTCAAACTATATCACTGATTGGCTTTTGAAGGGGGCAATTTCAGATGACACCTTTGTGACAATGATGGAATCAGGAGACCTACCAAGCGGTTTTGCAGGCACCTTTATGTTTTCTCTTTTTGTAATTATTGCAGTTATTACTTATTTTTTCTTTTTTATTCTGTTTTTAGCGAGGTATGTTTTTCTTTTGGTTTTTACCATTTTTTCACCAATTGCCTTTGCCAGTAAAATTTTTTCGCCTTCAGAAAAAGCAAAAAAATTCTTTCCCAGTTTTTTATATTGGGATACATGGTGGAATCAATTTTTACAGTGGTGCACAGTGGGAATCTTGGCAAGTTTCTTTATGTTAATCGGCAACCAGATAATGCTAAATATGAATGATATCCAAGGAACCAATCCTGGAGGATTTATGGAAGCGGGTATTGTTTATTTTTTCCCTATTTTAACCTTGCTTATTGGATTTTTTTCGGCTTTAGAGGCCGCTCAGGGAATTGCAGGACTTGTTACCTCTAACGCAATGAAGTTAGGAGGATTTTTAGCAGCAGGAACAAAATTAGCAAAACCAGTAGCAAGACCGTTAAAAGATGTGGGTGAAAATCTTGCGATGTCAGGATATGAAAAGCTTGAAAAAGCCCCTCTCGGAGCTTTCAAAAGAGAAGTCACTGAATTAAACATAGGGAAAAAAGAAGAGGTTGCTCAAGAAATCGAAAAAAGGAAAGATAAATTTATAAAAATGGATGCCACAACCCGTTTTGGGTTAGCAGACAAAAAAAGTCCCCAAGATATGAGCGCTGTATTAATGGCAACAGCAGAAAAAGGAGATGAGGAAAAAATTCTAGAAGGAATGAACGATGACGAGAGAAAAAATTATGAAAAACAAAGAAATGAAATCCTTCAGTATTTAGAAAAGGTGGACTATAAAGGATACAAAGAAACAGTAAAAAGATCTCCTCATTGGATAGCTGATGACAAAAAAAGAAAAGAAACCTTTGCAAGTCTTCCTCCCTCGTTTATTAAAGAAAAAATCGGCAAAGAAAGCTTTAAATATCTTAAAGAAAATAAAGAAGAAGCCAAAGAAGTTGCAAGTTCTTTTAGCGTCGCCCAATTAAAAGCGATTACTGCAATTGAAGACCAAGAGACAAGACAAATTGCACAAGAAACCATTGAAGAGGCGCTTAAAGAAGCATTAAATGAAAATAAACTAAAACCACATATGGAACATTATCTAACTGGAACAGCCGAAGGAAAATCTCTTTTTGGCTTGAGCCAAAAAGAAAACAAGTCCGAAAAACATTCCTAGATCTTTTAAGATTTCTCCTTGTTTTACTAGAGATGACAAAAAAGAAAAATAAATATTTATCTTATTTTAATAAATAATAAAAATATGGTTGGTCAATTAAAAATTGGCGATCTATCTGTCCAAGAACAAAATAAAATATTTTCTTGTATAGATATATTTTGGCCAATGGCAGAGGAATTAAAAGTTCCTGAAGAAAAAATAGACAAAAGTGAAAAACTAACAGAGCAAACCCTGATGGGGTTTTTGCATCCAAATGAGTGCATAACAGAGATAAAAAACTTATTTGGCCCCTCTTCAAAACAAGGAGAGGAATTTATTCAAAAGATCAATTTTGAAATCTTTCATCCTTTAAAAGAAGAACTGGCAAAAATGTATAATGACTTTGATCCAGAAAACAAAAAAAATTCCTCTTCGTCAGGTCCAAAAACTCTTGCTGAAAATCTTGGATTTAAAAAATAAAAAAGAGAGGACACGGTTAATAAACATGTTCTCTCTGTTCAAAGTTATTTGCCTCCGAAAATTGCGGCGAGCATACCGCCAATAAATACTAAAACTATTCCAACGATAACCGAAGCTATCGTGGAAATAATTGTAATATTTGCCTTCTTTTTTTCTTTTCCATCCTCCTTTGGTCTCCCAAGAATTAAAAGAATTAAAAGAAAAAAAGCAATCCCTGAAAGAATATATAAAATCATTTATCTACTCCTCCAAGACTATATAGTTGCTATCTTTTTTCTTTTCTGATACTGGCTGCGTTTGTCCTCCAGTTTGCTCTTC
>DAOPTN010000027.1:0-3118 GCA_035349995.1 Candidatus Pacearchaeota archaeon | reverse complement strand
CTTGCTGCTCTGGCGTTTCTTTTAACTGGCTTTCAGTTTGCCCATTCTTCTTCCCAGTTTTATTTTCAACCTTCTCAGCCATTTTCTCAAGAAGATCAACTTCTTGTCTGAGAGCCTCTTCAACGCTCTCTTCAAGAACGATCTTTGTTTTAAAGGCCGCCTCTAGTCGGATTCGTGCCCTTCTTAGTCGTTCAATTTCGTCTTGAATCATTTTTCCACCTCAAAATTTTGGTTGAAATAATCATTTCAACCCTCTTCTCTCAACCTGCCCTGCAAGAGATTCTAAATATGAAATCTCGTTGCGAAGAGAACTTAGTTCTTCGCCCTTGATCCATACTCCTCCGTCCGGAGCCGGAGGACCATCAATGGTCCTTCCCGGAAGAATTTGAGAAATCATCTCAGTAATTCCTCCTGGGAGGATAACCCAACGGCTTCCTGCTCCAGTGGACTTCTCCAACATCTCTAATGTTCGAAGAAGTTTTCCGATCTCCCCCATTTCTCTGACGGCTCCGTAGACCGTCTTTATCCGTTGCTCTTCAGCATTAGCGAGGGTTAGAACCCTTTGTCTTTCCGCATCGGCCTCAACCAAAATGCGCTCCCGGTCTTTCTCTGCAATTTGTTTCCTAAGCGAAACCTCTCGCAGATTAGGGACCCCGGGAATCGTGGAAGGGTCGATGCTTTTGATCTCAATCCCCCCGTCTTTGATCTTTATCCCATAAGAGCTTTCAAACTCTTTTATAAGACCTGTTCCTTTTAACTTTCCATATATTTCTCCTCCTTTTTCCTGTTTTTTCTTTACAATTTCTTCAAATTCAAAAGCAGAGACATATTCCCTTATAAGTGGTTTTATCCTGTTCATCACCATCTCACTCCAGTCCTGTACATGAAATAATGCCTTATAAGGGTTTATCACCCTCATTGTGACAAGAATTTCTATGTCAAGAGGAACGAGGTTTTTGTCTTCTGCTTTATCGATCGATGCCCAATAAACATCGTCTACAATCAGGACATAGTCCAAAATTTCATGACGATGCGAAACAACCTCCCCATTGACATCAATGCCTGTCCAGGAAAACTTATATTTATAAATTTCCCAAAACGGTGGAATGCCAATCCAGTAAAGTCCTCCAAGAGCACGTTTTCTCTTGTTGGGGCAAGAAACTATGTTCCAATTCTTATCAAATCCACAGCCCTCTCTCGGCATAAGAAAGTCTACAAACTTTCCTGCCTTCATTCTCGCTTTGCACTGTGACTCATTCACAATGGTCACAAAAAGATTTCTCGGAGCCAGAACATAATAAATATTCAAAAAAAGTAGAACAACAACCCCAATTCCAAGTAGTAATACTTCAATCCACATCTTCTCACCTCCTTTTTGTCAAAGAACTTTTTGACCAGAATTTGTTCTGGTCGTTTTTATTATGTCCTGAAAAATAATATTTGTCAAATTTTCTGATAAACTTTACTTTGCTTTTTGTTTTTTGTATAATTTAAAAAATAAAAGCATATGGCTAATGAGGATTTACAAAAAAAATATGAATCCTTGCCTGGGGAATTAAAAAGAGCGCTTTTTGATCCAGAAATTGCCAATAGGATTTACAAAATTGGGGAGTCCTTTAATATTCCAAAAGAAAAAATGGAAACCCTTGCTCAGATTACAGGAAAAGTATTTTTAAAAATTATAGACCTGGATTATCTTAAAGATGCCTTAAAAGATGATTTAGAAATTTCTTTAGTAGATGCTGAAAAGCTTTGCCAAAAATTAAATAAAGAAGTTTTTTCACCTTATAAAAAATATCTTAAAGAAACAAAAGAAGAAACAATTGGGCAAATACAGCAAATGAATGATCAAAAACAAGAAAAAATAAAAACAAAAAAAGAGCTTTCAAGCAAAGAAGAAAATGATAAATATCGCGAACCGATAAATGATGAAGAAGATATAATAAATCCCCAAGTAATTGTTAAAGACAATGACGGTAGGATTAAAAAAATACTGTAAAGTTTGAAAAACCTAAGCGCTGTTAAAATTAAAAGGTTAAGGTTTTGAAATTTTAATTTTGAGTTTAGAATTTACGTTTAGCTATGCCTCAATACTATGTTCCATTATTTATTGAATCAGAGACTCAGGTGTTTGGACCACTATCACTTTTCCAATTTATTGTTGTAGGAATTGCTGGAGCAATTGTAATTATTGTTTTGACGGCTACTCAAAATCTGCTTTTAACCTTTGTGGCAATGATTGTGGCAGGAATGCCCGCTGTTTTTTTTGCTTTTGGTAAAATCAATGGCGAGAAAGCAGCAAAAATCTTTCCCTTGGTTTTAAAATTTTTTTTGGGAGAAAAGGTTTTGCTCTGGCAAAAAAGAGGAGAAGAAGGAATGAATTTAAAAGAAATACAAAGAGTAATTGAAGAAAAAGAAAAAATAGAAAGGGCTGTAACAAAAGAAAGTAAACTAAAAAAACTTAACTGGGAGTTGCAACTCGGTAAAAAATAAGGTAAATTTAATAATCTATGTCCAGCACTCAAGATTTTTTACCAATTAAAGAGATAAAAGATGACATCGTGATTTTAAAAAATGGCCAATGGAGAGGAATTATCGCCTCTTCTTCCCTTAACTTTGGGCTTTTATCACGAGATGAACAAGAAGCTGTTATTTATCAGTATCAGAATTTTTTTAATTCGCTTGATTTTAACATTCAAATTTTAATAGAATCGCGAAAGCTCAATATCAATGCTTATTTAAAGGAGCTAAAAGAGATCGAAGAAAGACAAGAATCAGAATTATTGCGAATGCAGGCAGAGGAATATCGGGAGTTTATCAAAAGTTTGTCAGAAATGGTAAATTTGATGTCAAAAAATTTTTATGTTATTGTTCCTTTTTATCCAATGTTTGCTACCAGATCAAAAGAAGAAAATTTCAACAGAAATAAAACCCAATTTTCAGATCGGCTTGATTATGTTATCAGTGGCCTTCGCCGAGTAGGAGTACATTCGGTACAACTGGGAAATGAGGAAATTATTGAATTATTATGGAGTTTTTATAACCCGGCAGATGCAGAAAAAGGAGAAATACCCGTATTTCCAGAAATATAGTATTTAATGTTGTTGTTGCTTATTAA
>DAOPTN010000026.1:0-5958 GCA_035349995.1 Candidatus Pacearchaeota archaeon | reverse complement strand
TATTTGGTGTTTGTAATGAGGGACTACTTTTTTAAATATAAAACCGTCATCATTCCTCCAAGAATTATAAAAATTATTCCTACAATTTTGCTTAAAATTTTTTCATTAACCTTATTAGCAAAGCGGGCACTTGCCATACCGCTTGCTGCAGCACTTGTGCCCAAAATTAATCCTGCAATGGGCTGAATATTCCCATGTAAAGCATAACCTACAGCACCAGAGCAAGCCGTAATCGCCATTATTAAAGATGAAGTTCCAATTGCTTTGTGCAATGGAAAGTTAAGCACAAAAAGTAAAATTATTAATATCATTCCCCCACCCCCTGCTCCCAAAATCCCTGTCATTATACCGATAACAAAACCCAGAACCAGAGCAATCAAGATCTGCTGAATAGGAGTTTCAAACTTTACTGTTTTGTTTATTATCTTTGTCAAGGATTGGTGACTTAGTCCCTTCTGCCATATTATTACACCCATTATTATCATAAAAATCCCGAAAGCACCACTTAAACCCATCTCAGGAATTCCAGCAGCAAAACCTGCTCCCAACTGAGCGCCTAAAATTGAACCAACGGCTATCCATATACCAGATTTTATATCAAGATTTCCGTGTTTGTAATAGATATAAGAGATTGCTAAAGGAGATAGAACATCAACGATTAAACTTGTACCTATTGCTTCGTGGATTGAAAAACTTAAAAAAATATTTACCAGGGGCACCACTACCATTACTCCCGAAGCACCAGTTAAACCCGTCACCACACCAGTAAATATTCCAATTAAAATCATTATAAAAACAGTTTCCACGCTCATACTTTTCTTTCTTTCAAAAAGGCAAGCAAAATAGCGGTTATTGGCACTGCTAAAATCATTCCCAAAAATCCTCCCAGTCTACCACCAATAAATAAAACAATAATAGTCAAAAGCGGATTTAAATCAACCCTGTTTTTCATTATCATAGGAACAATTAAATAATTTTCTAATTGCTGAACAATAAAAAATATAAAAGCGGCCCATAGAGCCATTGTCCATCCTCCTTGGAAGAAACACAAAATGAAGCCCGCTACACCAGCAAATACTGGTCCAAAAAAAGGAATAATTTCTAAAGCTCCTGCTAATACCGCTAAAATTAAAGCGTATTTTGCTCCCAAAATCAAAAGACCAATATAAACTAATATGCCAACAATAATTCCAAGAAAAATATAACCCTGCAACCAGCGACCAGCAATTTTCTCTGCTAGATTACAATACTTTGAAATCTTTGTTTTTGTTTGATCATTTTTAGAAAAGAATAATTGGGAAAGACGCCCTCCTACGTCCTTTTCTATTAATAAATAAAACGCAACAATTAGAATAAAAAAGAAATCAAATACCTGGCCAAAAAAACCATAAATAACGCCAATCACAGAACCAACCGCCTTTGACAGTCCCTCTATAGATTGATTAATAGTATTAGCAATATTTTGCCCAAAGGGCATTTTTTCTAACCAATCTTCGAATTGAGGTAACCAACTAAGAAAATTTTCCCAATACTGGGGGAAGGTAGAGATAAAATTTTGAACCTCATTTATTAACGGAGGTAAAACAAGGTAAAACAAAGCGCCTAAAAATATCAAAAATAAAAGAAAAATCAATATTGCAGAAAACGTTCTTGGAATATTCTTTTTTTCCAAAAAATTTACACCCGGCTTTAAAGCCGAAGCAAAAACAAAAGACAAAAGTAAATATCCCAACACATCGCGAATAAAATATAAAACCGCTATCGCTACCAATACACCAACTACCTTTAAAGTTGTTTTAACAGTTGATGACATAGATTTTTCTTAAAAGGCCCGATTAAAGCCAAATTTAATTTTTGCGGGACAAAAATATCTTTTGCCACACGTTGAATATCTTTAACTGTTACCTTATCAATTTTAGCGAATTTTTCTTCGACGGTTAATATTTTATTGGTTAAAATTTCTTGATTTGCAAAAAAAGCAGCCATTTCATCAGATAACTCCAATTCCAACAACATTTTTCCTTTTATATATTCTTTTGCTCTCTTTAATTCTTTTTCGTTTACTCCTTTTTCTCGAATATCCTTATATTCGTTTAAAATAATTTTAATTGCTTTTTCAATCTTTTGATTATCCACACCAGATTGAGTTACCAAATAGCCAGTATCAGTATAGGTTTCAATATTTGTTCTGATATAATAAGCAAGACCTTCTTTTTCTCTTACTTTTACAAAAAGCCGTGATGACATATTGCCACCCAAAATTACAGAAAGCAAACTCAAGGCATATTTATCAGGATGGAAAATATTATAAGCCCTCACACCTAAACAAAAATGGGCTTGATCAGTTTTCTTAAACTGAACCAAACTTTCTGGCTTTGTTTGAAAATCTTTTATTTTTTTTCGTTTTTTCGGTTTTTTTTCTTTTATATTTGTAAAATATTTTTTAACTTCATTCAAAGTATTTTTCTGATTGATATTACCAGCCACACATACAACAATATTTTGAGCAACATAATAATCATTAATATAACTTAAGAAGTCCTTTCTTTCCATCTTTAAAATGGTTTCTTTTTCACCCAAAATATTCCATCCTACAGTTTCTTTGCCGTAAAGTAATTTTTCAAAAAGTTCTCCCACGTATTGCATCGGTGTATCCTTTATCATATTTCCTTCTTCAATTATCACACCCTTTTCCCGATTTATTTCCTCTTCTTTTAATATTGAATTTAAAATAATATCTGAAATAACGTCCAAGGCAAGGTTTTGATATCTTGATCCTACTTTTGCATAAAAATAAGTTTGCTCAGCGCCAGTAGCAGCATTAAATTCTCCTCCTACTGCATCAAGTTCTTCAGAAATGGCTTGAGAATTAGGTCGTTTTTTGGTGCCCTTAAACAACATATGTTCCAAAAAATGAGAAATACCGTTAATTTTTTTTGTTTCATAACGCGAGCCAGCACCGACCCCTACTAAAACCGTTACTGTCTTAGTTCCCTTCATTGGAACAGTAATCACCCGAAGTCCGTTTTTAAAAATAGTTTTTTGCATAGATAAAATAAATCAAAAATCAAAAATCAAAAATCAAAAAAAGATTAAAAGATAAAAAATAAAAAGAAATAATTCTTTTTGATTTTTGCATTGGTGTTTAATTAATAAGTGTTTAATAGTTGTGTTAGCTTTTGTTTTAATTCTTCAATTTTTATTCTTTCTTGTTGCATTGTATCGCGGTTACGAATAGTTACATCATTGTTTTTCAAGCTTTCAAAATCAATAGTTAAACAATATAAAGTACCAATTTCATCTTGTCTTCGATAACGCCGACCAATAGATCCTTTTTCATCATACTGGCATACAAAATATGGTTTTAATAAATGGTAAATTTCTTTTGCTTTTTCAACAATTTCTGGTTTATTTTTAACTAAAGGTAAAATTGCGATTTTTACTGGTGCAGTTTTTTTGTTAAAACGAAGCACGGTTTCAATCTCTTTTGTCGATTTAGTAGTCCTTGTCCTGCCACCTGAAATCTCCTCAAAAGAATCACACAAAACAGCAAATAATATTCTTTCAACGCCAGAAGATGGTTCAATCACATAAGGAATATAATATTTTTTTTCTTTTTCGTCAAAATATCTTAAATCTACGCCTGAAGATTTTTGATGCTGTATCAAATCAAAGTCAGTCCTATTAGCTATGCCCTCAATCTCTGACCACCCAAAAGGAAAATTATATTCAATATCAACACAACTCTTTGCATAATGAGCCAACTCTTCTTTTTCGTGAGGTCTAATTCTTAAATTTTCCTGCTTTATTCCTAAAATTTCAACATACCATTTCACTCTTTCTTTTACCCAATAATCAAAGATCTTTTCATCCTCTCCTGGTTTTACAAAATATTCTAACTCCATCTGTTCAAACTCCCTTAACCGGAAAATAAAATTTCCTGGTGTAATCTCATTACGAAATGCTTTACCAATTTGAGCAATTCCAAAAGGCGTTTTTACCCTTTGACTGTCAAGAATGTTTTTATAATTAACAAAAATTCCCTGAGCTGTTTCTGGACGTAAATAAGCAACAGATGCTTCGTCTTCAACCGGTCCAATAAAGGTTTTAAACATTAAATTAAACTGGCGGGGCGGGGTTAACTCGCCCTTGCATTCAGGACACTTTATTTCTGAAACCATCTTTGTAATATCTTTCAACTCTTCTTCAGTAAACTTACTATGCTCATCTATTTTTTGAGAATTTTTAAACTTTTCAATTAAATGGTCAGCTCGAAAACGCTTGTGACAGGATTTGCACTCGACCAAGGGATCAGTAAAATTTTTTGTATGACCAGAGGCCTGCCACACCTTTGGCGACATTAAAATCGAAGCATCAAGCCCCACAATATTATTATGCATTTTTGTCATCTCATCCCACCACAATTTTTTAATATTATTTTTCAATTCTACCCCTAAAGGCCCAAAATCATAACAGGAACCAAAGCCACCATAAATTTCTGATGAGGGAAAAATAAATCCCCGGCGCTTACAAAGAGAAACAATTTTTTCTATTTGATCCATAAATTTAACACCTCCCTTTTCAACTTAAACTTTATTTTTAGATTATAACAGTTTTAAAGCAAAAATAAAAGTGCCTTAAAAGGTACTATATTTAATTTTATCATCCAATATCAATTTTTTTACTCTGGCGCTTGCCAAATATTTCCACTATTTTCTCCCCACATATTAATATTTTTTGTGTTGTTGCTAAAAATATTATTATATATAACATTATTTTTAGCATAATAAAGATCAATCCCTATGCCATTGTTTAAAATCTGATTTTCTTTAACTGTATTATTAGAAGCTGTCCATAGTTTTATGCCATAGTTATTATCCTTTATAGTATTATTACTAATAATATTATTAGAGCCGTTTAAATAGATACCATCAGCATATCCATTATTATTTGAAATATTATTACCTAAAACTTTATTAAAAGAACCATTTTGCAAATAAATACCGCTTTCTGTACTGCCAGAAATATTGTTATTAGTGATATTATTATAAGATGATTGAATTGCATAAATACCATAATTATTTTTATTAAAAGTATTATTTAATATTGTATTATTGGTTGAATTTATCAATTGAACCGCGGCGATAGTATTAGAAATATTAAAATTTTGAACTGTAATATTATTGCACCCAACAAGAATAATCTGTCCATAATTATTTTCAATGTTATAATTAGACGCTCCTTTTAAATAAAGCAAAGGATTATCGTTTATATAAGTATTTTTTACTGCAAGATCAATATTGTTGTATGCGCCTTGGTTAATTAAAACCCCACCATTTTCAAAATTACAATTTTCTAATTGAATAGATGTACCACCCAGCTCTAATGAGCTTGAAGTAAAAATGTTGTTAGTAATTATACTGGTAGATCTTCCAACAACAATATTATAAACTGAATTAAAGGTATTATTTTTAATAGTATTAATAGTAATAGTAGCATTATTAGCCCCGCCTCTCTGTAAATAAATACCGCCATACGAACTCGAAGATGGTGTTTCAGAAAATTTATTATCTTCAATAAATAATTTTTCTTGTTGCATGCCAGTACCTACGCTCCATATGCTTATATAGTTATTTTGAAAAATATTATTATTAATTTTAATATTACCGTTGCTTGTATATATTCCAGCATTCCATATACCTATCGCATTTCTTATTGTAAATCCGCTTATTTCTATATTATTGGCAGTGATTTCAAAAATATGATCATGTGAATCTGCTGCCTCTACAATTGTTTTTTCTGAGCCATTTTTTGATTTTAGAATAAGATTATTTTTGTTTATATTAATATTTTCTTTATAAATTCCATCGTCCACAATTATAATATCGCCAGGATTTGCTGCGTCAACTGCTGATTGGATTGAGTCTCCTTTTGATACAACAGTAATATGAGGAATAA
>DAOPTN010000025.1:0-6966 GCA_035349995.1 Candidatus Pacearchaeota archaeon | reverse complement strand
CATTGGTTATTGGAGCTTGGAAATTTATGTAATAATAATTTCTGTTTTCTGTTTTTTCTACTGTTTTCTGATTTCTGATAACTGATTTCTGTTTGGTGTTTTATTATTTGTAAATGTTGTATTAAATTTTTGAACCTAACCTAATTAAAATGTTTTAGATTTCTGTTTTAGATTTCTATTGATATTTCAATATTATTTTTTTGTAAATTTACAATCAAATTGAGGTTATATATTCTTTTTATTGCTCATAATATTTATTAATATTTGACTTTTTTTTGAAAAAAGAATATATTTTATAACAGTAGATAAGATTTAATGAGAAAAAAGCAAAAACAAAAAGGTGGTTTTTGGCGGATTTTTTCTTCCAAAGTTTTTTTATTTTTGATAATTTTTATTTTTGCGGGCATGGCAAAAGCTACTTTTGATAAGTATGTTTCCTGGAGACAGGCAAATAGTGCCTTAACCGAGGTTGAAGAAAAAATTCAAAGCGAGCAGCAAAAAAGTAAGGATTTAAAGAAAGAGATTGATGAGATTCGAAGCGAAGAGTATATTGAAAGAGTGACAAAGGAAAGATTAAATTTAGTAAAGCCAGGAGAGAAAGTGATTTATGTGTTGCCTGAGACGCCAGCAGAACAAGAGGAATCAAATGAAGAAATTAAAACAAACGAGGGGCTTTGGGAAAAGATAAAAGGGATTTTTGTAAAATAATCCTTGCGGGTATCGTATAGCGGCAATACCCAATCTTCCCAAGATTGTGAGAGGGGTTCGACTCCCCTTACCCGCTTCATCTTTTTTAAATTTTTAAAAATCCAACGTGTTATTAGGTCACAATTAGGTTAATAAAGAATTTTATTTTTTATGCCAACTTTGCATCAATTAATAAAAAAGCCAAGAAAAGATAAAAAAACCAAAACAAAGGTTCCGGCTCTTTCTTTTGGTTTTAATCCCATAAAGAACAGGCCTACTTATTATCCCTCACCATTTAAAAGGGGTGTTTGTATTAAGGTTTTTACTACGACTCCAAAAAAGCCAAACTCTGCTTTAAGAAAAGTAGCAAGGGTGCGATTACAAAATGGAATGGAGGTAACGGCTTATATTCCTGGTGAAGGGCATAATTTGCAAGAACATTCGATTGTCTTGATTCGTGGAGGAAGAGTAAAGGACTTGCCAGGTGTGCGTTATCACATTGTAAGGGGTGTGTTAGATACAGAGGGAGTAAAAAACAGAAAGAAAAAGCGTTCAAAATACGGAGCAAAAAAAGGGAAATAATCTCTTGTGTTTAGAAATTAAAAATTTAAAATTAGAAATTAATTTATGCTTCAACCCGATCCAAAATATAATAATTTGATTATTCAAAAATTTATAAACCAGACAATGCGTCAAGGTAAAAAAACCTTGGCTCAAAGTATTGTTTATAACGCTTTTGATATTATTCAAGAAAAAACCAAAAAGAATCCTTTGGAGGTTTTTAGCCAGGCCTTAAAAAATGCCGCTCCTCATATGGAGACCAAACCAAGAAGAGTAGGCGGAGCAATATATCAGGTACCCATAGAAGTAAAAGGAGATAGGCAAAGGACATTAGCTATGAGATGGATTTTGGATGCTGCACGATCAAAAAAGGGAAAATCAATGGATGAAAAATTAGCAGAAGAATTGATTTTGGCTTCAAAAAATGAGGGTGCAGCTATTAGGAAAAAAATAAATGTTGAAAGAATGGCAGAAGCAAACAAGGCCTTTGCGCATCTAGCAAGGTAAAATTTAAAAAGGACAAAAAGTTTGTATTCATCTTTTGCTTTATCTTGCTTTGCAAGATTCAGCTTTTGAGTTTTTAAAAAATATGAGACAGTATCCTATCGAAAGATATCGTAACATTGGATTTATTGCTCACATTGATGCTGGAAAAACAACAGTAAGTGAGCGGGTTTTATTTTACACAGGAGTTTCTCATAAAATTGGCGAGGTTCATGAAGGCCAGGCAATAATGGATTGGATGGTTGAGGAACGTGAGCGGGGTATTACCATTACTTCTGCGGCAACTACTTGCTTTTGGTTACCTACTTATTTAAAAAAAGAAGAAGGAGAAATGGAACCAGAAGAAAGAAAATCTAAAGAATACCAGATTAACGTTATTGATACGCCCGGCCATATTGATTTTACAGTCGAAGTTCAAAGGTCATTGCGGATACTAGACGGAGCAGTAGTAATATTTGATGGTGTCTCTGGTGTTGAACCCCAATCAGAAACAGTATGGCGGCAAGCTGATAAGTTCCATGTGCCTCGTTTATGTTTTGTAAACAAAATTGATCGCACGGGTGCTGATTTTAAAAAAGATGTTGAAAGTATTAAAACAAAACTTACGCCTAATGTTGTTGTTCTTCAAATGCCCCTTGGGCAGGAAGAAAATTTTCAGGGAGTGATTGATCTTTTATCATTAAAAGCATATTTATTTGAGGGAGAGCATGGGGAAAATATTAAAGAAGTAGAAATTCCTTTGGAGTTAAAAGACGAAGCTATCTCTTTGCACCAACAAACCATTGAAAAGATTGTTGAGCAAGACGAGGCATTAACTGAAAAATATCTTGAAGGCAATATACCTGACCTGAATGAATTAAAGAAGGTGTTAAGAAAATCAGTGATTGATTTTAAGCTGGTGCCAGTGCTTTGCGGCTCCGCATTAAAAAACAAGGGCGTGCAATTATTGCTTGATGCTATTGTTGATTATTTGCCAAGTCCCATTGATCTGCCTCCAGCGAAGGGAGAGAATCCAAAAACAGGGAAAGAAGAGATAAGAGAGCCAAAAGACAATGCTCCTTTTTCAGCTCTTGTTTTTAAAGTGGCAAGTGATCCTTACGTGGGAGAGTTGTCCTATTTTAGAGTTTACTCTGGTACATTGAAAAAAGGCAGTTATGTGCTTAATCCTACCAATAATACAAAAGAGAGAATTGGTCGGCTTTTGCGAATGCATTCCAATGAAAGAATTGAGATAGATGAGGTTTTTGCCGGTGGCATTGCTGCTACTCTTGGACTTAAAGATACCAAAACCGGTGATACTCTATGCGACGAAAATGCTCCTATCTTGCTTGAAAAAATTACCTTTCCAGAACCAGTTATTTCCATTTCTGTTGAGCCTAATACCAAAGAAGATCAAGAAAAATTAGCGCTTTCCCTCCAAAAATTAGCAAAAGAAGACCCCACTTTTAAGGTAAAAACAGATGAAGAAACTCAGCAAACCATTATTTCTGGGATGGGTGAATTGCATCTGGAAATTATTCTTGATCGTTTGAGAAGAGAATTTGGAGTAAATATCAACTCTGGCAGACCCCAGGTGGCTTATAGAGAAACAATATCACTTTCCAGTGAGGCCGAGGGTAAATATATTCGTCAATCCGGTGGAAGAGGACAATATGGTCATGTCTTTTTAAGGGTTGAACCAAAAAAACGAGGAGAGGGATTTGAATTTGTAGATGAAATTAAGGGTGGAGCCATTCCTAAAGAATTTATTCCAGCAGTGAAAAAGGGAGTGATTGAAGCCAGGGACAAAGGAATTATAGCTGGTTTTCCTTTAACTGATATAAAAGTGACGCTTTACGATGGAACTTTTCACGAGGTTGATTCTTCTGATTTTGCTTTTAAAATTGCTGGATCAATTGCTCTTTCTGAAGCAGTTAAAAAAGCAAAACCAGTTTTGCTTGAACCTATTATGAAAACAGAAGTGAGGTGTCCTGAAGAGTTTTTGGGAGATGTAATTGGTGATTTATCGTCTCGCAGAGCAAGGATCGAGGAGACAAAAAGTATTTTAAATATAAAGGTTATTGACGCTTATGTGCCGTTATCCGAAATGTTTGGTTATGCCACAGTTTTGCGCTCCTTGACTCAGGGAAGAGGAACCTTTACAATGGAATTTGATCATTACCAAGAAGTTCCTCAAAGCGTTGCTCAACAAATAATTGAAGGAAAAAAATAATATATTTTTATAGTATTTATGGATTTAAAGTCTATTTCTTATAATATATTGCAATTAGCCGAAGAAAAAGGAGTTTCTGAAGAAAAGGTGATTGAGATTATTGAAAAGGCCCTAGCCGCTGCTTATAAAAAAGAGTATGGTAATAAGAGTCAGCGGTACGGGGCTCATTTTGACAAAGATAGTGGTAAGGTTGAATTTTTCTTAATTAAAAAGGTCGTTAATGAAGATATGCTTTTGCCCGCAAATGCTTCAGTAGCGCAGGCAGATTCAAAAAAAGAAGGCAAGGAGGAAAAGAAATCAAATAAAGAAACAACTACTGATAAAGTAATTGAAGAAGAAGGAGAGGAACAAAAAAAGTTTAAATTTAATCCTGAGCGTCATATAATGCTGAACGAGGCAAAAAAGATAAAACCAGATGTAAAACCAGGAGATCAGTTAGAATTTCCTGTGCCTTCCTTGGAAAAATTTGGCCGTATTGCTACCCAGACCGCAAAGCAAGTGTTGTTGCAACAAATCAGAGAAGCAGAAAGGGAAAGTATTCTACAAGAATTTCAGAAAAAAGAAGGAGAGATTGTTTCTGGCGTTATTCAACGGAGAGAAGGAGATACTATCTTTGTTGATCTTGGTAAGACAATAGGAATCTTGCTGAAAGAAGATCAAATTCCAGGTGAGTTTTATAAATTGGGCAACAGATTGAGGTTTTTTTTATTAAAAGTGAAGGACTCTTCCCATGGGCCTGAAATTTATCTTTCACGCGCGCATCCCAAATTTTTATCTAAGCTTTTTGAGTTGGAAGTGCCAGAGATTGCGTCTGGCAGTGTTGAGGTAAAGGCCGTAGCGCGGCAAGCGGGTTCTCGTTCAAAAATTGCGGTGCACTCGAAAGAAGAAGGCATTGATCCAGTGGGTTCTTGTGTAGGCGCAAGAGGCAGTCGGGTAAATGCTGTTATGCAAGAATTAGGAAGAGAAAAAATTGATATTATTGCTTTTTCTGAAAAGCCAGAAGAATTTATTGAGAATGCTTTGTCGCCAGCAAAGGTGGTAAATGTGACGATTAACGAAAACAAGGCTGTAGTAGAAGTGCCCAAAGATCAATTATCCTTGGCAATTGGCAGAGATGGTCAGAATGTAAAACTAGCTTCTGATTTGACTGGCTGGAAGATAGATGTAGTTCCTGCTACTAATATTGATGAATCTGATAAAAAAGAAGCAAATAAAGAAAAAAAAGCATCAGTTAAAGAGCCAAAAGAAGAGGAGAAAAAAACTGAAGAAAAAACAGAGAAAAGCAATGATAATAAAAAAAGTCAAAAGTAAAATAAATAACCTAGAATTATCATTTTCATTATCGGAGATGATAATATCTTATTTTTTATGTCAATAAAAGTTTTTGTTGAAATACCAAAAGGTTCCTCGCAAAAATATGAATTTGACGAGGAAGAAAAAATTATAAAATTAGACAGGACTCTTTACAGTCCAATGTATTTTCCTTTTGAATATGGTTTTATAAAGGGGACAATGGGAGGAGACGGTGATCCCTTGGATTGTATTTTGTTGGCTTCTTCTCCTACTTTTCCAGGATGTTTGGTAGAAGCAGAACCTATTGGACTTTTAGAGATGGAGGACGAGGGAGGAATTGATACCAAGATTATTGCAGTACCCACCACCAAGATTGATCCACGATTTGAAGGCATTAATGACGTGAATGATATTTCAGAACATACCAAGAAAGAAATTAAGGAGTTTTTCGAGAACTATAAAAATTTAGAGCCAGGCAAATGGGTTGAGCTAAAGGGTTTTAGGCCTAAGCACGAAGCAGAAAAATTGATCGAGAAATCGTCAAATCTTTAAAAACTTCAGAGTTTTGATAAGTAAAAAGAAGTTTATTTTCGTTCTGCTATTACAATACTCGATTTTTAATTTTACATTCCGCTTTTTTATTTATGCCTGAGCTACCCGAGGTTGAAACCATTGTAAGAGAATTAAGAAAGAAGGTCCTTAAAAGGACCTTCTTTGATATGTGGACAGACAATCCCAAAATGATCTATTTTTGCAATGATTTTAAAAAACAGGTGAAAGACCTAAGAGATATTAATGAGTTTAAAAAAGAAATTAAGGGAAAAGTCATTAACAATATTTGGCGGCGGGGGAAAAATATTATTTTTGATCTTTCAAAAAATAAATCTTTGCTGATTCACCAAAAATTAACTGGGCATCTGCTTGTGGGGCAATGGACATTAAATAAAGGGCTTTGGGAGCCGATCGATAATAATTTTTTAAAAGAGCCAGTTAATCGTTATATTCATCTAATGTTTTGGTTGAGTGGAGATCTTATGCTTGCTCTTTCTGATTTGCGAAAGTTTGCCAAGGTAGAATTATGGGATAGTGATAAATTAAAAAAATCAAGAGAATTAAATGAACTAGGTCCAGAGCCGCTAGACAAGAATTTCACTTTTCAAATATTTAAGAATACTTTGCCTAAAAAGGGTAAGATAAAACAAGTTTTAATGAATCAAACCGTTGTTGCCGGTATTGGCAATATTTACTCAGATGAGATTTTGTGGGAAGCAAGAGTTTATCCGCTCAAAGACGTATCAAAACTTTCCGAAAAAGAACTAAATGAAATCTATCAAGCAATAAAAAAGATTTTAAAAACAGCCATTAAATTGAAAGGGGAATCATTTTCTGATTTTAGGCGCACTTCAGGAGAAAAAGGAAATTTTGATAAAGAGAGAAAGGTTTATCAAAAAGAAGGAGAAAAATGTTTTCGTTGTGGAGCAACTATTCAAAGAGTTAAATTAGGGGGCAGGTCTGCTCATTTTTGTCCTGTTTGTCAAAAGAGCGATTAATGATTAATTTTTAAAAACGAACTTTATAAGATTTTAAGTTGCAAGTTTTTCTAAAATTTTCTAAAATTAAATAAGTTGGGTTCAAAATACTAAATACCAAACACTAAACAGAAATCAGTTGTCAGAAATCAGAAAACAGAAATTATTATTACATAAATT
>DAOPTN010000024.1:0-7133 GCA_035349995.1 Candidatus Pacearchaeota archaeon | reverse complement strand
TCGCGATGACAGTGGTGAGGGGTCGCGATGATAAGAAGGTAATGTTGCGTTAAATTCTTGAACCTAATGAGAGTTTAAAAATTAGATTATTATGTCTCGTCAACAAGTTGAACAAGAAAAAAATTGGTACGTGCTCCACACTTATTCTGGTTATGAAGAAACAGTTGCTCGCAATTTAAAGCAACGTATTGAATCTATGGGAATGGAAGATAAGATTTTTAATGTGATTGTTCCTAAAGAAAAAAAAATAAAAATAAAGAATGGAAAAAGAGAGGTAGTGGAAGAAAAAATTTATCCTGGATATGTTTTGGTTGAAATGATTGTAACAGATGATTCTTGGTATGTAGTGAGAAACACACCGCGAGTTACTGGTTTTATTGGCGCTGGCACAGTACCTATCCCTGTTTCAAAAGAAGAAATAGATCGGCTCCAAAAGAGAATGGGTGAAAAAGAACCAGAATATAAGATTGATGTAAGGCCCGGTGACTTGGTAAAGATTACTGACGGGCCATTTAAGGATTTTGACGGAAAGGTTTTTGAAATTGACGAAGAGAGAGGAAAAATAAAAGTTTTGGTAAATATGTTTGGTCGAGATACGCCAGTAGAATTGGATTCTTTACAAATTAAAAAAGTTTAAAACATAATTCTAATTTACGATGAAAGGAACAAAGAAATAAATTTCTTCTTTCGCTTCTCTATACTATTTATGCCAAAAAAAATTCTTACAATAATTAAACTTCAGATTCCTGCTGCTAAGGCAAATCCTGCTCCTCCTATTGGACCTGCCTTAGGTCAGCACGGTTTGAACATTGCTGAATTTTGTCAAAAATTTAACGCAGCTACAAAAGATAAGGTAGGTGATATTATTCCAGTTGAAATTACTGTTTTTGAAGATAGGACATATGAGTTTAAATTAAAAACACCGCCTGCTTCTGCATTGCTTAAAAAAGCTGCTGGTATTGAAAAAGGTTCTGGCGAACCCCATAAAACAAAAGTAGGTAGTGTAACCGAAGCTCAGATTGAAGAAATTGCTAAAAAGAAAATGGAGGACTTAAATACCACTGATTTGGAAGCAGCAAAAAAAATTATAAAAGGCACAGCGCGATCAATGGGTATTACAATATCTAAATAATCAGGCCTACTTTGCTTTGGTACGTCCGAATTATTCCAATGATATTGAAATTGTTATTTTTATGCAGAAAAAAAGAAAAATTATTTTTGCAATTTTTATTGTGGCATTGGGCGTAGGTTTGCGGATTTTTATAAATGAGAAGATAAACATTCCCAACTTTGAAGCAGTAACAGCTCTTTCATTGTTGGCTGGTTCATTTTTGGGTGGAATTTTTGGGGCAATTATTCCCTTATTGATTGTTTTTTTCTCTGATCTTTATTTTGGCAATACGTCGGTTTATATTTTTACCTGGGTGGCTTATGCTTTGATTGGTATTTTTGGCGCTTTGCTTAAAAGAAGCTCAAAGTATTATTTTTTAAAGATTACTGGTATGGGAATTTTATCAGTAGTCTTTTTTTATCTTTTCACCAATTTTGGTTGGTGGCTTACTTTTGAAATGTATCCATTGACCTTGCAAGGATTAATTGAATGTTATATTGCTGGATTACCATTTTTAAAAAATCAATTATTTTCATCTTTGATATTTGTTCCCGCTTTTGCTTTGATTTTTTCATTGGTTGAAAACAGAGAGCTAGTAGCAGAAGGCAAAAGATTAAAATTAGAAATTAGAAAATAGTGAAAAGATTTTTTAAAATTATTATTTATCACAATTCATTTGTGGGTTGTGATATTTCATATTCGATTTTTTACATATGATTCTTTCTGATCGCGATATTAAAAAATATTTGAAAAAGGGAAAAATAAAAATTAGCCCCGAACCAAATTTAGAAGAGCAACTAGGACCTTGTTCGATTGATTTGCATCTGGGAAATGAATTTAAAATTTTCAGGCCCTCGCAGTATCCTTATTTAGATTTGAAAAGAGGAACCAATTTTGAAGATTTAATGGAAGAGGTAAAAATAAAAGACGGAGCCCCCTTTATCTTGCAGCCGAAAGATTTTCTTTTAGCTACTACAAAAGAAGAATTGGCTTTAGACAATGATTTAATGGCACGACTTGATGGTAGAAGTTCTCTGGGAAGATTGGGAATAGTAGTACATTCAACAGCTGCTCGTTTTGATCCAGGATGGGAAGGGAAAGCAGTAATGGAGTTAGGAAACCTGGGGATTATGCCAGTGGTTTTATATTCTGGAATGCGTATTTGCGCTTTAACTTTTGAAACCCTTTCCAGTCCCTGCGAAACTTCCTATTCTAAAAAGAAAGGACAGAAATATTATAAACAAGAATCGCCCAAGGCCAGTAAAATTAATCAAGAGTTTTTAAAATAGATCTATGGAGACAAATCTTAATGAGTGGCCACCTATCGATGGAAGATATGAGGTTGGCAACAAAACATCTCCGGTTGCTGTTTGTACTAATGCCAGTATTGATGAAATAAAAATTGATCCTCAAAAAATTGCCATTATTGGAAAGTGTGTTACTGAAAATATTGGAATTGAAAAAATGATTCAAAACATTGTTTCTAATCCCAATATTCGCTATTTGGTGCTTTGCGGTCGCGAGTCCAATGGTCATTTTGTAGGTCAGGCAATTGAAAGTTTAATTGAAAATGGCGTTGATGAGAATAAAAGAATTATTGGTGCAAAGGGCAATATGCCTTATTTAAGAAATCTTGATAAAGAGACAATAGAAACCTTTAGAGAACAAGTGATACCAGTAAATTTAATGGAGGAAACCAATGGGAAAAAAATTGAAAAGGTGATAGATGAATTATTAAAAATCAGGCCTCAAAAGATGAAAGCAAAAGGAATAAAAATTGAAAAAGTAGAAGAGATAAAAGCAAGCCCCAGTTACTGGATAGAAGACCCCAAGGGTTATTTTGTAATTTCTCTTGACAACAATAGAAAAAAAATCGTTGTTGAATATTACAGAAAAGGAAAATTGAACAAAAAAATTATTGGCAACAATGCTAAAGAAATTTGTGATACTATCGCTCGTTTGGACCTGATCGGTGATTTTAAACAAACAAAAGAACATTCAATGTATTTAGGTCGGGAACTTCAAAAAGCAGAGATCGCTTTAAAACAGGGATTAACCTTTGAGCAAGATCAAGAATTAAAAATAAACAAGGTCGATAATTTAACACAACCAGAACCAATCGATGAATATGGTTGGTATGATTAGAATGTAGAATGTAGAATGTAGAATGTAGTTTACAACTCTCTACATTTTACTTTCGACTCTCCAATTTATGTACGATACAAAAATTATTGAAGCAAAAACATTAGGCGAGGCGTGGGAAAAGGCCTGTATTTTAATGATGAAAGAGGGCCATAATCGTTATGTTGAAGCGCCGGAATACAAAACCGAAACCAAAGATTTACCAATGATGATTAAGGTTTCAGAGCCATTTTTAGAGCCACGGCTTTCTCCAAAAGTAAGCACTACCCGCGAGCAGGCAGATGATTACTCAAACAAACTCATTTTTGGCAGTGGCAAAGAAAACGAAAATAGTTTTGATTATACTTATTATTCACGTTTACGCTGTTATCCAGATTGCAAGGTAAGGGCTTTCTTACCTAGCGTAACAGAAACAAAAGAAGAGCTGGAAGAAGAAGTGAAAAAAATTATTCCTGATGGAAAGTGTTGCGTTGAGCGTATTGATCAGGTTGAAAAAGCCATTAAGATTTTGAAAAAAGATCCTACTCGGAGAACAGTAGTAATGCACACATGGATTCCTTACCGCGATTTAATGAAATTTGGACCCAAAAGAGAAAACACTTCTTCTCCCTGTGTGGTATTAGTTTATCCTCAGATTGTTGATGGAAAATTGCATTTATTTGTGGTGATGAAAACTAATGATCTTTACAATGCTTGGCCAGAGAATGCTTACGCCTTAACAAATCTTCAAAAATATATGGCTGATGAGATTGGTGTTGAAACAGGCACCTATACCCATTTTTCAGTCAGTATGCAGATTTATCAAGATATGTACAGTGAGGTAAAAAATAAATTTAATTTAAAATAATGTTTAAAAATCCTTATCCAGGAAAATTTATTGTTTTTGAGGGAATTGATGGATCAGGAAAGTCAACTCAAGCTGGTTTACTGTTCCATTATTTAAAAGAAAGAAAAAAAAGGGTTCACTCTACTTCAGAGCCCACTCAATATTTAATAGGGGGACTCATTAAGAGTTGGCTGGCAAAGGATTGGCAAAGTACACCGGACTGCTTACAACTTTTGTTTGCTGCTGACAGGGCATATCATTTAGATAAAGAAATAATTCCTTTATTAAAAAAAGGTGTTACTGTTGTTTGCGATCGGTATTCTCTTTCAACATTGGCATATGGTGCCTTGGAGCTGGATTTAGATTGGCTGATTACTCTTAACCAAAATTTTATTGCGCCTGATGTTACCTTTCTTTTAAATACTCCTCCAAAAATCTGCCTAGAAAGAATGCAAAAAGAGCGGTTCTTTCTTAACCTTTTTGAAGAAGAAAAAAAACTAAAAAAGATTTGGCAGAACTATCAGAGATTGACTAAAAAATATAAAAACATTTATACTATTAATGGCGAGAAATCCATTGAGGAAGTATCAAAAGAAATCAAAAAAATTTTAAAAATTAAAAATTAAGGTAGATTTAAGTTTCTAACGCAACAATCTTTATTAGAATGTAGAATGTAGAATGTAGTGTCTTTGCGAGGGAGGCGTTAGCCGACCGAAGCAATCTCAGAGTATGTTTGTGGACGTGCCACGGGATTGCCACGCCCTACTGCGGTAGGGCTCGCAATGACAAAGTATAAAATACTGTCTTTGCGAGGAGCGTAGCGACGAAGCAATCTCGAGCGAACAGGGTGAGCTCGTTGAAAAGAAGATAAAATCTTCTTTGAACGTTCGTTCGCGATGACAGAAAGTTTAGAAATTAGAAATTAATAGTATGCTTTATCAGCCGGTTATTGGTCTTGAAATCCATTGTGAATTGAAAACCAAAACAAAAATGTTTTGCTCTTGTTTGAATGATCCGGAAGAAACCCAACCCAATTTTAATATTTGTCCAATCTGTATGGGTCATCCAGGAACCCTTCCAACGATTAACAAGAGAGCAGTAGAAATGGTAATAATGGTGGGCAGGGCTTTAAATTGTGAAATTGCCCAGGAAACCTATTTTGAGCGCAAGAATTATTTTTATCCAGATTTGCCCAAAGGATATCAAATATCGCAGTACGCCGTTCCATTATGTTCAGGTGGATATTTGAAGATTCCCAACACTGATCGAACAATTAGGATAACAAGAATTCACCTTGAAGAGGATACAGGAAAGCTTTTGCACGAGGAAAACTCAGAAAGCAGTTTGATTGATTTTAATCGGGCGAGTATACCATTAATGGAATTGGTAACTGAACCAGATATTCATTCTGCCAAAGAGGCCCGTCAATTTGCCGAAGAACTTCAGTTGATTTTAAGATACCTGGGAGTTTCTGACGCTGATATGGAAAAAGGTGAAATGCGGGTAGAAGTTAACATTAGTTTATCTCAAAAATCAAATCTCAAAAGTCAAAATCTAGGCACGAAAGTTGAGATAAAAAATCTGAACTCTTTTCGCGCAGTAGAAAAAGCAAGTGAATATGAAATAGACAGACAATCAAAAATTTTGGATAAAGGTGAAAAAGTTATTCAAGAAACACGTGGATGGGATGATATAAAAGGCAAAACCTTTTCTCAACGCGTAAAAGAACAGGCAAATGACTATCGATATTTTCCCGAACCAGACCTTCCACCATTTCAACTTTCAAATTTCGCCCTTCAACTTTCAAAATCTATGCCAGAACTACCCCAACAAAAAAGAGAGCGTTTTCAAAAAGAATATGGAATTGGTCCCAAGGAAACAGAAATACTGGTTCAAAATAAAGAACTGGCTGATTATTTTGAAAATGTAATATCAGAATTAAAATATTGGGCAAAGATAAAAGAGGTCTCCCGGGACAAGGTTTCTTCTCTTGTAAAATTAGCAGTAAATTATTTGGAAAGCGATCTTTTGGGAATAATGAAGGAGAAAAATACCCCAATCAAGGATTTAAAAATTACTCCTGAAAATTTTGCTGAGTTGATAACTATTTTATGGGCAGGCGAGATTTCTTCACGCGCTGGTAAGGATGTATTATTAGAAATGTTCAAAACCGGCGCTGATCCAACTTACATTATAAAAGATAAAAATTTAAAACAAGTGAGTGATAAAAAAGCGATAGAAGGAATTGTTAAAAAAATTATCAAGGATAATCCAAAACCAGTTGAGGATTATAAAAAAGGCAAAGAAAATGCCCTGCAGTTTTTGGTAGGCCAGGTAATGAAAGAAAGTAAAGGCAAGGCAAACCCTGATAAGGCAAGAGAAATTTTGAAATCTTTGCTTAAATAATTAGAGGAGGTTGTTCTTTTAAAATTTAAGAAATTCCGGACAGCCGAAGTGTCCACTAATTAGACCATAGACCATAGAAAGTTGTCATTTGTATTAGCGGATATCTCGGCTGTTCCGGAAAGGGAATGGCCAAAAGGAGGTCTAAGAATGGAAGAGACGATAAGAAGTATTGGAATGGAAAGATTTTTTCTTCTTGTGTTAAGAGATTTACTTAACAAAGAAGAAGATCAGATGTTGTTAGTGGATTGGCTGAATGCAGCTTTTATGAATACTTCTTTGCGGAAAGAAGATCTAGAATTTTTAGAAATTATTATTAATTCTTTAATGGAAGGATACTTTACAGCGGGAAAATTTTTTTCAGAAAAAGCAATAGATCTTGAAGAAAAAAAGAAACTACCAAACAAAGTTGTTTTAATTGATGGACAAAGAATAGAAACGAGATGGATTGACAAGAAAGAAGAAGAGTTAATGAAAGTGTTAGAAATTATTAGCGGGCAATAAATTTTTTACCTCTCGCTCTATTTGTCATAGATAAATAAAGGCGAGAGGTCTTTTAATTTACAGTCCAAAAGGAGGAAAATTACCTTGACCTATGTCAAGGCAATTTAGAAATGTCATACCTACGAGCAAAATAGAAATGTCATACCT
>DAOPTN010000023.1:0-7540 GCA_035349995.1 Candidatus Pacearchaeota archaeon | reverse complement strand
TTCATTGTAACAATAAATATCTACAAATATCTATAAGTATCTATAAATATCTATTATTGTTTTGCATTTTGAATTAGTTTTTATGGTTCATGTTCCAGTTTTAGTTGAAGAGGTTCTTTACTATCTTGATCCAAGACCAAATGATAATTTTATTGATTGCACAGTCGGAGAAGGTGGTCATACAATAGCAATTTTGGAAAAGAATGCTCCCAACGGAAAGGTATTAGCTATTGATGCTGATCCAGAGCAAATTAAAAATTATAAATTAACAAAGAGAGATTCAGATAATAGGGTTATTTTGGTAAATGATAATTTTAAAAATTTAAAAAAAATTGTAGAAAATTTTTGTCCTGATTGGCAAGGAAAGATAAGGGGAATTTTGTTTGATCTGGGAATGTCTTCATGGCACTTGGAAAAATCAAAGAGAGGATTTTCTTTTCGATACAATGAGGATCTTGATATGTGCTACGGAAAAACTGCTACAGTAAGCGCTAAGGAGATTATAAATCAATGGCCTTCTCAAGAGATAGAAAGAATTATAAAGGAATATGGAGAGGAGCGATATGCCTGGCGTATTGCTGACAAGATTGCAAAGCAACGGAAACAAAAACCCATTTTAACAACTTTTGACTTGATTGAGGTAATTCGAGAAGCAGTGCCTAAAAATTATGAGAGAGGACGTATTCATCCGGCAACACGAACATTTCAAGCTTTAAGGATTGTGGTCAATCAAGAATTGGAAAATTTAAAAGTGGCACTGCCCCAAGCATTAGAAATTTTGAGTCCAGGAGGAAGAATAGTAGTGATCTCTTTTCATTCATTGGAAGATCGGATTGTCAAAAATTTTTTTAAGGAGAAAGCAAAAGAAGGAAAAATAAAAATATTAACAAAAAAGCCTGTGATACCAAGTCAAGAAGAAATTGAAAAAAATAAAAAATCTCACAGTGCAAAATTAAGAGCAGCAGTTAAATTAGCTTTTTAAAAAATATTTAACATAATAAAAATTTAAATATATGCCACAAGCCCTCTATACTTATACCATATCAAAAACATCTTTATCGGGAAAAAGAAAAGATGTTGCCAAAAATATTAAGACCTCACGTGGCAGTAGGATTAATTTATCAATGGTTTTATCAATAATTTTTCTGCTTCTTTTTATAGCTTGCTTTGGTCTTTATATTTATTTTACTATTCAAATGGTCAGTATTAATTTTGATTTAAGGGCAAAAGAAAATAAACTATTAGTCCTTCAAGATGAAAATAAAATTCTTGAAACAGAAATTAAGGAGGGTTTATCTTTGGAAACAATGGAGGAAAAGGTTCAAAGCCTAGAATTGGTAAGGGCAGGCGATATAAGATATCTTCAATTTTCCACAAGTAGTAGTTTATCTCAGGCAAGCCCAAAAGAAAAAAGATAGTTCATTTTGAAAATGAATTCTCAAAATTCTCATCTTTATGTTTTAATGTTTTTATTTTTTTCTTTAGGAGCGACCATTATTGGTCGCTTATTTTACATCCAAGTAAATCAGTATAATCACTATAAGGAATTGGCTGATTTACAGCAGATTGACGAGGAAGATTTAAAAGCAGAAAGAGGAGAAATTTTTTTCTCTGACGAGAGTACAGTGTTAGCAACTAATATTGGTACAAAAAAAGTTTTTATAGTACCTCGGGAGATAAAGAACATTGAAAAAACGTCTGAAATATTGGCTGATGTTTTAAAAATGGAAAAAGCAGATGTTTTGGAAAAAGCATCTCAAATAGATGATCCTTGGATATTTTTGAAAGAAATTCCGGCAATTGAGGGAGAGAAAATAAAGAATATTGCCGGTGTTCATTTTGAATCGTATCTTGAACGATTTTATCCACGAGAGAGAATGGCTTCTCATGTGTTGGGTTTTTACAACAAAGAGAATAAAGGACAATATGGAATTGAGCAGTACTGGCAAGAAGAATTAAGAGGAGTGGATGGTTATCGGAAAGGGGTAAAAGATGCAAAGGGAAAATTTATCTTACCCCTTACCAAAATTCAGGAACCGGTTGATGGCAATGATCTTATTTTAACACTAGATCCTAATATCCAATTGTTTCTTGAGATAAAAACAAAGGAGATATTTGAAAAATATGCTCCTCGCAATGCTACTATTATAGTACTTGCACCCAAGACCGGTGAGGTTTTGGGAATGGCTTCTCTTCCCAATTTTGATCCAAATAATTATGAAGAAAAAGAAAACATTTCAGTGTTTAAAAATCCTGCTATTTTAGCCTATGAACCAGGTTCAATTTTTAAGCCCTTTACCGCAGCAATGGCTATTGAGGAAAAAAAAGTTACTCCCCAAACAACTTATTATGATTCAGGGGAAATTAAAATTGGAAGTCATACGATTAGAAATTCTGATTTAAAATCCCATGGTACTCAAACAATGACTAATGTAATTGAGCTTTCTTTAAACACGGGTGCTGTTTTTATGCAACAGCAAGTGGGTAATGATAAATTTCTTGATTATGTAAAAAAATTTGGCTTTGGCACAAAAACTGGGATTGATCTTTCAGGAGAGGAAACAGGGAGTATTGCAAATATTCTTCATCCTCAATCTGGTGATGGGGCTATTGAATATGCCAATGCCTCTTTTGGTCAGGGCATTAGTGCTACACCTATTCAAATTTTAACTGCTTTTACTGCTATTGCTAATCAAGGACAAATGGTAAAACCCCATTTGGTAAAAAAGATTATTCATTCCTCTGACGGCACAGAAGAAGAAATTGAAACCGAAGTAATTGGTCAAGTAATATCTGCTGAAACAGCATCGAGGGTGACTGCAATGATGGTGAGTGCTGTAAAAAATGGATATGGCAAAAAAGCTGAGGTAGAGGGATATTTGATCGCAGGAAAAACTGGTACAGCCCAAGCATCTTGGAGTTATCTTGGTGAAAATAAGGGGGGTTATTCTTCTTTTTTTATTCAATCATTTGTTGATTTTGCTCCTGCTTTTGACCCTGCCTTTATTTTCATTTTAAAAATGGATGCGCCGACAAAAGGACCGCAATTTTCTTCAGATTCTTTAGGGCCCTTTGCTCAAGAAATAAATGAGTATTTGTTTAATTATTTAGGCATTCCGCCAGAAGAATAGAATGGCGGTTTTGATTTTTTAAATTTTTGTGGAGAATACTTTTATTTTTTGTTTTTAACTGCTATAATTTATAGTTAAATAAAAAAATGAACAAACAAACAAAAAATTGGATTTTTGTAGTTATTGTTTTGGTCTTAGCTATTTTTTTAGCTCTTTTTGCTATGCCTGGGAGAATAGCAGAAAGATTAAATATCTCTGTACCGGAATTTATGCAAAAACCCTATAAATTAGGACTTGATCTTCAAGGAGGAGTGCATCTTTTGTACCAAGCAGATCTTTCTCAGGTTTCAAAAGAGGACTGGCAAAATTCAATGGAAGGATTGAGAGATGTGATTGAAAGAAGAGTTAATCTTTTTGGTGTTCAAGAGCCCATAGTACAGGTTCAAAAATCTGGTGATGAATATCGTTTAAGTGTGGAACTGGCAGGAATTACAGATCCAGATGAGGCAATTGAGATGATTGGAAAAACGCCTTATCTTGAGTTTCGAGAAGAAGTAACAGAGGAAGAAAAAGAAGAAATTTTGAACGAACTAAGGAAGGAAATAGGACCCAAAGCAAACGAACTTGTAGATCAGCCATTTTTTAAACCCACTGAACTTACCGGGAAATATTTAAAGGGAGCGAAATTGGAATTTGATCCTACTACTTATAAGCCCCAAATTTCCTTAGAGTTTAATGACGAGGGAGCAAAGCTGTTTGAAGAGATTACTGAAAGAAATGTTGGTAAAATATTAGCCATTTATATTGATAATCAATTAATTCAAGCTCCTACTGTTCAAGAAAAAATTTCTGGTGGCAAAGCTCAGATTACAGGAAATTTTACTATTGAAGAAGCAAGGGGATTAGTTCAAAATTTAAATGCTGGAGCCCTACCTGTGCCAATAGAATTGATTTCTCAGCAAAGCATTGGTCCGTCGTTGGGAAAAGAATCGATTGATAAAAGTGTAAAGGCAGGAATGATTGGTTTTGGATTAGTAATTTTATTTATGATTTTGATTTATAGATTTGGTGGTTTTTTGGCTTCAGTAGCTTTGATGATTTATGCAGTTATGCTTCTTTCTTTGTTTAAGGTGATTCCAGTAACATTAACTTTGTCTGGAATTGCAGGATTTATTTTGTCAGTTGGAATGGCAGTGGATGCTAATATATTAGTTTTTGAAAGATTAAGAGAGGAGATTAAATTTAAAAATCAGCTAAAAGATAAAAGAAACCAATTACAACAAACAGATATTGATAATGCTTTTTCGAGGGCATGGTTAGCAATTAGGGATGGTAATTTTACCACATTGATTATTTGCGCTATTTTGTTTTTAATTGCATCTGGATTTGTGCAAGGTTTTTCAGTAACTTTGTCTTTGGGTATTTTAATAAGTATGTTTACTGTAATGATTATTACAAAGCTTTTTATAAAAACATTTAGTCAAACCGGATTAAAAAATTTTCCAAAAATTTGGACACGTTAATCATTATTATGGACTTTATTCGCTATTCAAATATATATTTTATTTTTTCTGGTATATTGATTTTAGCAAGTATTGCGGCTTTTTTTACTGTAGGGTTGAAACCTGGTATTGATTTTATTGGTGGTAATTTATTAGAAGTTGAATTTAAAAATCAACCTCCTTTGGTAGAAGAGTTGAGAAAAGATCTTTCGGGTATAATAAAGGGTGATTTTAATTTACAAGAAACAGGCGAGAACGGAATTGTGCTAAGGGCAAAAGAAATTTCTGATCAGGAACATCAAGAAATATTAGAGATTTTTAAAACAAAGGGAGGAGATTTTGAAGAAAAGAAATTTGAAATGATTAGTTCAGTTGTGGGAAATGAATTTAAAAATAATACCATTATTGCAATTATTCTCTCTTGTATTGCTATTATGATTTATATTGCTTTGGCTTTTCGTCATGCTTCAAGATTAATTAGTTCTTGGCAATATAGCGTGGCAGCTGTTATTGCTCTTTTGCATAATGTTTTAATTACCTGTGGTGTTTTTGTTTTCTTGGGAAAGTTTATTAATCTTGAAATAAACATTCCTTTTGTAGCTGCGCTTTTAACTGTTATTGGTTATTCTATTAATGATACTATTGTTATTTTTGATCGATGCAGGGAAAATTTAAACAGAGGAGGGGATGATCTTCAAAAGATTTTAAATAGGTCCTTAACAGAAACAATTGCTCGATCAATATTTGTCTCTTTTACCACTTTGCTTACTCTCTTTGCTATACTTTTTTGGGGAGGAGAAACACTTTTTCCTTTTGTTCTTACCTTAATTGTTGGAATTGCGACAGGAACTTATTCTTCAATTTTTATTGCCACACCCTTGCTTTATAAATTTGCTAATAGAAAATAGACAGATTCAAGTTTGTAACAAGATGAGATCAGAAAATATTTTTTCTAATAATACTTGCAAAATTGATAATAATTTGTTATTCTTATAATTAATATTAAGATATTAAACGAGGTTTTAAAATATGCCTGCTCCAAAACAAAGACATACTAAATCAAGAAGGAATAAAAGACGATCCCATCTGGCTTTAAAGCCAGAGCGTTTTTCTTTGTGTCCAAAATGTAAAAGTCCGATATTGCCTCATCACGCCTGTCAAAGCTGTGGTTATTATAATAGCAGGGAGGCAATTGATGTTTTAGCAAAACTTGAAAAGAGAGAACGTAAACAAAAAGAAAAAGAAATTGCCCAAGTAGAAAAGGAAGGAAAGCAGAAAAAACCCTTAACAATGGAAGAATTAAGTAAAAAATAGCTTCTTAGCTTGTAGCTTTTTATCTTTTTAGAAATTTCTAAAAAGATAATAAGCTAATTTCTAAAAAGCTAAATATATGTCTTATCGTCATCTTTCTCGTTCAATTGCAATGCAATCACTATACGAGTGGGATTTCAGGCAGTTGCCTAAAAAAGAATTGTCTTTTATTGTTGAAAGAAATATTAATGATTTTGGTCCTGGTATGGAGGAAACTGATTTTACCCGAAAATTGATTTCAGGAATTATTGAAAATTTATTAAAAATTGATAAAATAATTGAAGCATCTGCTCCCCAATGGCCAGTACCTCAGATAAATATTATTGATAGGAACATTTTGAGGATTGGTATTTATGAATTACTGTTTGGTGAGAAAGAAGAGGTACCTCCTAAAGTAGCAATAAATGAAGCGATAGAACTTGCTAAAAACTTTTCTGGCCAGGCATCAGCAAAATTTGTCAATGGTGTATTGGGAACAATATATAAAGAGATGAATATAAATGACAACGACAAGCGACAATGATAATTTAGAGAAGCTAGAGGAAGTATTGGGTGTTCATTTTAAAAATAAAAATTTATTAAGACAAGCACTAATCCACCGTTCGTATTTAAACGAACACCCAAAACTTCCTTTACAACACAATGAAAGATTAGAATTTTTAGGAGACGCAGTTTTAGAACTTGCGGTAAGTGAGCATTTGTATAAAAACTTGAACAAACCAGAGGGAGAGATGACCAATTTACGAGCAGCATTAGTAAACACAAATAATCTTTCTGGTATTGCTAAAAAACTGGGGATTGAGGATTATTTATGGTTGTCAAAAGGAGAAAAAAAAGATACAGGACGAGCAAGAGAAGTATTATTGGCTAATGCCCTAGAAGCAATTATCGGTGCTACTTATCTAGATAAAGGATTTGAAGCTGCTAGGGACTTTATTAAAGAAAATATATTAATACCTTGCTTGCCAAAATTATTGCAAAAAAAAGTGATAAAGGATGCAAAAAGTTATTTTCAAGAAATTGTTCAGGAAAAAATTGGAGTTACGCCATCGTATCAAGTGATTAAAGAATGGGGGCCAGATCACAAAAAACAATTTGAAGTAGGTGTTTATTTGGACAAAAAACTTATTGCTACGGGCCAAGGATTTTCTATCAAGGAGGCAGAAGAGAAAGCGGCAGAAAAAGCCATAGAAGATTTAAATCCCAAATCCCAAATCACAAATTCCAAATAACAAACAAATCTTAAATTCCAATGACTAAAATTCAAAACAGTTTTGAATTTTGAATTTAGCGCTTGGAATTTAGAATTTAAACTTTTATGTTAATTATTCGACTTCAAAGAGTAGGCAAAAAGAACCAACCAATGTTTAGAGTGGTTTTGACTGAAAAAACAGCTCCTCCAAAAGGGAGGTATATTGAAAAATTGGGTTATTTGGATCCAGTAACCAAAAAAAATTCTTTTAATACAGAAAGAATAAATTATTGGATTTCAAAAGGAGCGCAGCCATCAGATACAGTTTGGAATTTATTGGTGAAAAATGAGATTATTAAAGAGAAAAAAAGACCAGTTAAAATAAAAACAAAAAAAGAAAAGAAAGCCACAAAAGTTGAAAAACCAGAAGCGGAAACAAAATAATTTCTATAAAATTTTCAATT
>DAOPTN010000022.1:0-8367 GCA_035349995.1 Candidatus Pacearchaeota archaeon | reverse complement strand
AAAAAGAAGAAAAAGAAAATGCATCCCAAAACATAGAATATATAGAGGAAGAAAGTGAAAAAAGTTTTGATGTTGAGAAAAAGATAAAAAGATTGAAAGAAGAATTGAAACATTGTCAGAAGGAAAAAGAAGAATATTTAGCTGGATGGCAAAGGGCAAAAGCAGATTTTATTAACTATAAGAAAGAAGAGCAGATACGAATAAAAGAAGGAGTGTTATTCGAAAAGAAAAAAATCTTGCTTGAGATAATTTCACTATTAGACAACCTTGAAAGGGCAGAAGAAAATTTATCTGACGATTTAAAGGGAAATGTTTGGGTGGAAGGAATATTAAAAATTAAAGATCAGATAAAATCCTTTTTAGAAAGGGAGGGAGTTAAAGAAATAAAGGTAGAAAAGGATTTTAATCCTGTGTTTTGTGAAGCAGTTCAAATGGGTGATGGTGATGATGGTGAGGTAATAGAGGTTTTACAAAAAGGTTATCTTTTTAATGATAGTGTTTTAAGGCCCGCTAAGGTAAAAGTGGGCAAAGGTCGAGAAAATTAATTTATAGTTTTTTAGTTTCTTAGGCAATTTTAAAATTAATTCCTAAGAAACTAAAGTTAAAACATATGGCTATTATACCTTGGGAACCATTTCGAGACCTGGATAAGTTTTTTGAAGATGAGGACTTCTTCCCAGTAATTCCAATGAGAAGGACTGATTTTCCAGCTGTTGATATTGCTGAGGATGAAAAGAATGTATATGTTGAAATGCCAATGGCCGGGGTAAAGCCATCTGATGTGGAAATTGCAGTGGAAGATGAGGTTTTAACTGTAAAGGGAAAAACCGAAGAAGAAAAAGAAGAGAAAAAGAAAAATTACTGGAAAAGAGAGATTAGAAAAGGTGAATTCGAGAGAGCTGTTCTCTTGCCAAGCGAAGTAAAGGCACAACAGGCAAAAGCTGAGTTCAAGAACGGGATGTTGAAAGTAACATTGCCCAAAAAAGAGGTGAAGAAGTCCCAAAAAGTTCAGGTCAAAGTCAAATAAAATATTTAAACAGAGCTGATACGGTAGATGTTTGCGTCACGCGTATCAGCAAAAGTCAAACACATACCTTAAGTTTTACGCATTTATCTGCTGTAAGACGATACGCGTGACGCTACCGTTAAGCACTTTAGGTGATATAAATTTGTAGTAATTTGAATTATTCGGATCTCATTTGAATATGTAATACAGGTTTATATATATTTACATTATTTGAATAAATTCAAATAATATTAGAATTATTATTTTTAAACTTATGGCAAAAATTTTAGGCATTGATTTGGGTACAACGTTTTCAGCAATGGCTGTGGTTGAAGCCGGTGAACCAAAAATTCTCGAGAATGCTGAGGGAGAAAGAACTACTCCCTCGGTTGCTGCTATTTCAAAAACAGGAGAAAGATTGATTGGCACCCTGGCTCGTCGCCAAGCCATTACTAACCCCAAAAATACAATTTATAGCGTTAAGCGACTTATTGGTCGTCGGTTTTCTGATCCCGAAGTTCAAAGAGATAAAAAATTGCTTTCTTATGAAATAAGAGAAGGTTCAGACGGAGGAGTAGAAGTGAAAATGGGTGACAAATGGTATAAACCCCAGGAAATCTCGGCAATGATTCTTCAAAAATTAAAAACAGATGCCGAGGCAAAATTAGGAGAAAAAATCAATGATGTTATTATTACTTGTCCTGCTTATTTTGATGATAGTCAGCGAAAAGCCACAAAGGATGCAGGTGAGATTGCTGGTTTTAATGTAAGGAGAGTGATTAATGAGCCGACTGCTGCGGCTTTGGCTTACGGTCTTCAAAAAAAGAAGGATCAGCAAATTGTTGTCTATGATTTTGGTGGCGGAACTTTTGATATTTCAGTTTTAAATGTTACTTCTGATACTATTGAGGTAAAGGCAACAGGAGGTGATACTCATTTGGGAGGAGATGATTTTGATCAGCGGATTATGGATTATGTTGTTGAAAATTTTAAAAAAGACGAAGGAATTGATCTTTCAAAAGATCCTTTAGCACTGCAACGTATAAAAGAAGCAGCAGAAAAAACAAAAAGAGAATTATCAGTTACAATGCAAGCCGAAATTAATCTGCCATTTATCACTTCAGATGCTTCAGGCGCAAAGCACTTGTCTTATACTATTACTCGTTCCAAACTAGAAGAACTGGTATCAGATTATATTGAAAGATCAATTGAGCTTGTAAAACAGACCGTAAAAGAAGCAGGATTTGAGCTTTCTGATATCGATGAAGTGGTTTTGGTAGGAGGGCAAACAAGAATGCCAAAAATTCAACAAGAAGTGAAAAAATTATTTGGCAAAGAACCTAATAAAGAAATTAACCCCGATGAGGTAGTTGCAATTGGTGCAGCAGTGCAGGGAGGTATTATGCAGGGAGAAATGAAAGAAGTGTTGTTATTAGATGTAACACCATTATCGCTGGGTATTGAAACCTTGGGAGGAGTAAATACTGTTTTGATCCCAAAGAACACAACCATTCCAACATCAAAAAGTCAGATTTTTTCAACAGCTGCTGACAATCAAACCTCGGTAGAAATTCATGTGTTGCAGGGCGAGAGGCCAATGGCCAAGGACTGCAAGAGTTTGGGGAGATTTATTTTAGACGGTATTCCTCCAGCTCCACGTGGTGTGCCCCAGATTGAAGTTACTTTTGATATTGATGCTAATGGCATTTTAAATGTTTCTGCTAAAGACAAAGCCACTGGAAAATCACAATCGATCAGGATAGAGGCTCAATCTGGCCTTTCAAAGGAAGAGGTAGAACGCCTTAAAAAAGAAGCTGAAATTTACGCAGAGGAAGATCAAAAGAAAAAGGATCTTATCGAGGCCAAGAATGTAGCTGAGACACTGGTTTATACTTCTCAAAAAACCTTAGCTGATGCGGGTGATAAGATTTCTCAGGAAATAAAAAAAGAAGTTGAAGAAAAGATTCAAGATCTTCAAAAGGTCCTGAATGGAGAAGATATAAATGAAATAAAGCAAAAGACTCAAGAACTTTCTCAATCGATTCAAAAAATAGGAGCTCAAATGTATGGTCAGGGACAGCAGGGCGAGGGAAAAGAAAAAAAGAATGATAATGAAAATGGCGATGATAAAAAAGGAAACGCAGATGAAGGAGAATTTAAAAAGAAGTAGTATAAAAACAACGAGTTTTGAATTGATGAAGATGTATTTTATCAGGGATTGATAAATATAGTTTTTAATTCGCTGATAATTTTATGAAAGATTATTACAAAATCTTGGGGGTGTCAGAAGATGCTTCTCAGGAGGAAATTAAGAAGGCGTTTTATCGTTTGGCTCATAAATATCATCCTGATAAGGGTGGTTCTGCAGAAAAATTCAAAGAAATAAATGAGGCATATCAGATATTAGGAAACAAAGACAAGAGAGCCAAATATGATGCATCAAAAAAAGCAGGTTTTGATTTTGAGGGCAGTCCGTTTGGAAGCGGTAGCCAGGGCAGTCCATTTGGTAGTGGATTTGGTTTTGGCAGAGGATTTGAGGATTTTGAGGGCTTTGAGGGTTTTGAGGATTTGGGAGATATTTTTGAAGAATTCTTTAGTGGCGGGCCTTTTGGTGGCACACGTCAGAAAAATAAAAGGGGCAAAGACATTATGGTCGAGGTAGAGATGACCTTGGAAGAGGTTTTTACTGGTGTCCAAAAAAATCTCTCTCTTGCTAAATTTATAGTTTGTCCTGCTTGCAATGGTACTGGGGCTGAACCTGGTGCCAAAATGGAAACGTGTCCTTCTTGTCGAGGCACAGGCCAAGTGCATCAGGTTCATCAAACTTTTTTAGGCAGTTTTACAAAAAGCGGTACTTGTCCTCAATGTAATGGTACAGGAGAGTTTCCTGAAAAAAAATGTAAAAAATGTGCTGGAGAAGGCAGAGTAAAAGACATTGAAACCATCTCTTTTTTCATTCCAGCTGGTGTACAAAATAACGAGGTGATTAAAATTGAAGGCAAGGGAGAAGCAGGTGCAAAAGGAGAAAAATCAGGAGATCTTCTAGTTAAGATTCATGTTAAAGATCATCCTTATTTTCAAAGACGTGGAGATGATATATACTATGATTTAACAGTGAATTTTTCTCAAGCAGCTTTGGGAGACAAGGTAGATGTTCCCACATTGGCTGGTCAGGTAGAATTAAAGATTCCATCTGGCACTCAGCAAGGAAAACTATTAAGATTAAAGGGAATGGGCATTCCTCATTTGAATGGACGGGGGAAAGGTGATATGTACGTGAAAATTCATATAAAAACCCCAACAAGATTAACCAGAAAACAAAAAGAATTAATAGAAAAATTAAGAGAAGAAGGAATATAGCTTAATTTTTGACATCTTGTCAAAAATTAAGAATTTCTAATTTTTAATTTCTAAACTTTTGTAAGATTAAATTTTGAAAATTGAAAATTGAAAATTCTACTGCAAAGCAGTAGGTTGGTGGGTTGGCTGAGGGGCTTAAAGCAACGGGTTGCTAACCCGTGGGACCTAAACCGTCCCTCGTAGGTTCGAATCCTACACCCACCGCCATTATTTTTTTCACTGAAATTCTACAAAGCAGGATAAATACGGTTTTGTTAATTAAGATCTTAATCTATTTATTGATTTTTTATGTTTCTTTTGGAAATAAAAGATTTAAAAGTCAAGGCAGATAATAAAGAAATCCTAAAAGGAGTAAATCTTAAAATTAAAAAAGGCGAGACACAGGCCCTTTTGGGACCCAATGGCAGTGGCAAGAGTTGTCTTTGCCAAGTGATTTTGGGCAATCCTGCCTATAAAATCACAAATGGTAAAATATTTTTTGAAGGCAAAGATATTACAAAAATGCCTTCTGAAAAACGGGTAAAGTTGGGATTAGCGCTTACTTGGCAATCTCCCCCAGCCATTAAAGGATTAAAATTATCAGAACTGTGCCCCACAATAGAAAAAAGATCTTTTTTAAATATAAAGGAAGCAAATGATCTTTTAAAAAGAGATGTAAATGTAGATTTTTCAGGTGGAGAAAAAAAGACCTCAGAATTATTACAGGTTTTGTGCCTTAATCCGAAACTGGTGATCTTTGATGAGATTGATGCTGGTCTTGATATTAAAAAATTGGGGCAAGTAGCAGAAATTATAAAAACGGAATTTATTAGAAAAAATGTCTCTGTGCTGCTTATCACTCATTCAGGACAAATTTTGAATTATTTAAAGCCAGACATTACTAATGTAATGCTTGATGGGAAAATTCTTTGCCAGAAAAAAGACTTTAAAAATGTTCTTAGAATAATTAAAAAATACGGTTATGAAAAATGCAAAAAATGCCCTGTCCGTTAAAAATCAAAGATTGTTTAAAGTTCCTAATAATAGTAGAATAAATTACTGGCAGGTTGATCATCAAATAAAAAATATTTCAAAAATAGAGGGGGTAATTATTTTGCCAAGCTCAAGAGCTTGGGAGGAATATTCCTGGACAAGAAAATATTTTTTTCAAAAACCAAAAGAGGGTTATTTTATTTGGGTGAAAAAAGAGATTGATTTTCCTTTGTTTACTTGTTTTTCTATTGCTTCTCAAAAAACCCGTCAGAATCTTGAAAATTTGTTAATTATTGAAAAAAACCTGAGAGTGCGTTTAATAGGAGATTGCAATTCATTAAAAAATGATTTAAATTGCACTCATAAAGCAAAGGGAAAAATTATTTTAAAAGAAGGTGTTTGTTTGGAATATAAACATAATCATTCCTGGGGTAAAAATGATTTGGTAGAACCAGAATATCAATTTATTTTAGAAAAAAATTCAAAATTAAATTACACTTATAAAAACCTTTTAACACCACAGGGACTAAAGATAAAAACAGATTTTTATCTTTCAGAAAAAGCATCAGTTATAGCAAAGATTATATTAGATGCCTATTCAACCAAGGCAATGATTATAGACAATCTTTATTTAAAAGAAAAAGAAAGCAGGGGAGAAATTCAATTAAAGATTGTGGCAAGAAAAAAAAGTCATATTGAAGCTCAATCTCAAATCATCGCCCAGTCCCCTGGCAAGGGACATCTTGATTGTCAAGGACTGTTAAGCGACAAGACATCAATAATTTCTTTAGGTCCACGTTTGATTTGTAAAAACAAGGACGCAGAGCTTACTCATGAAGCGTCACTGGGGAAGATTTCTGCTGAGGCCCTTAATTATTTAAGACAACGGGGATTTTCCCAAAAAGAAGCAGTAGATTTAATTATCAATGGCTTTTTAGGAAAATAATAGCCCCTGAGCGCAGTTAAAGAACCGCCATAGATAATTTTTTTGTATTTGACACGAGCGTAAAAATTCCAAGCACCAAATTCCAAGCACCAAACAAATTCTAAATACTAAATTCAAAATACCAAACAGAAATCAGTTGTCAGAAATCAGAAAACAGTAGAGAAAACAGAAAACAGAAAACAGTAACGAAGAGATCCTTTTCTCCTGTCTTTGCGAGGAGTGAACGAAGTGAACGACGAAGCAATCTCGGGCGAAGCCCGCAACAATGTCACGGGATCGCCACGCTCGGTCTTTGACCTCGCTCGCGATGACAGTGGTTGAGGGGTCGCGATGAAAACGAATTTACGATAATCAACGAATTACAAATCTGTTCGATGAACTAACGTTCATCTCTATGCTTCGCTTACGCTCGCATGTTCGATGAGACTTCGTCTCATCTGCCACCCCACTCGGCTTCGCCGAGTTCGGTGTACGAATATACGAATGTGAATTTAAGGGTGTGTTTAAAAATTAAAAATTAAAAATTAAAAATTAATAAAGAGTGTTGCATTAAATTTTTGAACCTAACTAATTATATTTTTACTGCTAATTTAAATTTTTAATTCCATATATGCTAATTTTGGTTTGTGGTTTGCCAGGTTCTGGCAAGACGAGAGTATCAAAAGAGATTTCAAAAGAAATAAAATGGCCTGTTTTGCGAACTGATAAAATCAGAAAAGAATTGTTTTCAAAACCAACCTATACTCAATCTGAAAAAGATCTTGTTTATCAGGTTATGTTTTTGATCGCTGATGAACTTTTAAAAAACAATGTTAATGTGATTTTGGATGCAGTATTTTCAAGAAAGGACTTGCGAGATAAAGCAAGGGCACTGGCAAAGAAAAATAAAACACCTTTTCATTTGGTTGAAGTAAGGTGTCAGGAAGAAATATTGCTTTCAAGAATAGATAAAAGATCAAAAAGAAAGAATTTAAGCGACGCTGATAGGAATATTTATTTTGAAACAAAAAAAGAATTTCAGCCAATAAAAGAAAAACATATTATTATTGATAACTCTTACGGTCCTAAAAAAACAAAAGAAGAGATAGAAAAATTTTTAAAATTGCTTCGCATAAGCAAGGGATAATTTAAAATATTTTTTTGCTTCCCTTGCTGCTTTTTTTTGCTCATTTTTTTCAATATTTTTGTCACAAGTTTTTAAAGAAATTACCTTCCCCCTGACAAAAGCCCGATAACACTTATAAAAATTAAGCAATTTTAATAATTCTTGATCTTTGGTGTGTTCCAAATAGGATTTAATAAAACAATCAGCAAGATCTTTTTTGCTCCAAAAATCTAAATCCATTGCTAAAAAAGCTACCTCATTGGCGACATCTTGACAGGCAAATCTTTCATTGAATTCAATACAATCAAAGATGTAAATTTTATTTTTTTCAGTAATAAAAATATTGCCGGAATGAAGATCGCCATGGCACCACTTAATCTTGTTTTCCCTTACTCTTTTTTGCAAAAGGGTATTATTTTTTTTAAAAAAGTTTTTTATTGCTTTTTCAATTAAATCAAAATCTTTTTTTGAAATAGTTTTTTCAACAAACGGCTTGGTTTGTTCAAAGTTTTCATTCCAGTTACGCTTTATAATTTTTTCGCTTTTGTATTCTTTTTTTACTCGGGGATATTTTTTTTGATGAAACTTAGCAATAATTTTAGCTATTTCCTTGACTGTTTTTGTCTTTACTTTGTTTTTTTGTAACAAAGTGCTCATTAATCGTTCCTGGGGAATTTCTTTCATTACTACTGCAAAATCAATAATCTTGCCCTTGCCATTGATTTTAATCTTTCCGTCTTTTTCTTTTGTGATGGGCAAGACCCCAAGATATAAATCCCAAGCAAGACGGCGGTTTAGTTTCAACTCTTGATTGCAGTAAAACTTTCTTTTTTCGAGAGTGGAAAAATCTAAAAACCCCAGGTTTACAGGCTTTTTTATTTTATAAGCATGCTTGCCTGTTAAAAACACCCAGGCGCTGTGGGTTTGAATAAGGATAATTTTTTTTACTTTTTCTGGGTATGCAGCGGGATCCAAAAG
>DAOPTN010000021.1:0-8409 GCA_035349995.1 Candidatus Pacearchaeota archaeon | reverse complement strand
TATCTATCAATATCGTGCCGAAGGCACAAGTATCTATAAATTTTGATTTTTTATTATGTTATCTTTAAAAGAAAAATATAATAAAGAAGTTATACCTTTGATGGTGAAAAAGTTTGGATATAAAAGTATTATGGCTGTGCCCAAAATTAAAAAAGTGGCAGTTAATGTTGGAATTGGAAAAATTTTAGAAAGTGTTGATCCATCGAAAAGAGAAAATATCATAAAAGATATTTCTTCAAACCTGGCTTTAATTTGTGGTCAAAAGCCTGTTGTTACTAAGGCGCGAAAAGCGATTGCGGGTTTTAAAATAAGAGAAGGGTCCCCTGTGGGTATTAAGGTAGTTTTAAGAAAGGACCGAATGTATGACTTTTTAGAGAGAGTGATTAATTTGGCCTTGCCCCGATCTCGTGATTTTCAGGGAATATCCCAAAAATCCATTGATAAAAAAGGAAATTTGACAATAGGAATAAAAGAGCATATAGTTTTTCCAGAGGTAAAACCAGAAAACTCAAAAGTAATTTTTGGGATGGAGGTAACAGTAGTGGTTGAGGCAAAGAAGAGAGAAGAAGCATTAGAATTATATAAACTTTTAGGATTCCCACTGAAAGTATAAAATCCTAAGCATTAAACCCGAAATTATAATTCAAAAATCAAAACTGTTTTAAAATTAGAAATTATTTTTCGAAGAAAAAGCATTATGGCAAAGAAATGTCAAATTATTAAAAGTCAAAAAAAACCAAAATATACCACTCGTAAAGTGAGACGGTGTTTTAGATGTGGCAGGAAAAGAGGATATATGAGGGAATTTGGTCTTTGTCGAATTTGTTTTCGAGAAATGGCAAACAAAGGAGTATTGCCAGGAGTGAAAAAAGCATCATGGTAAAAAATAAAATAAATATTTATCAACTTATATGAGTGATCCACTTTCAGATATGTTAATAAAAATTAAAAATGCTGGGGCTGTTAATAAAAAGACAGTGAGTATTCCTTATTCCAATATTAAATATCAATTAGCGAAGATTTTATTAAAAGAAGGGTTTGTAGAAGACATAAAGAAAAAACCTCAGTCTGTTTTACATCCCCAAGGAAGAATTGTTATTAAGTTGAATTATGATGATAAAGGAATGCACAAGATCCATCAAATAAAAAGAGTTTCAAAGCCCGGGCGGAGGATTTATTTAAAAGCACAAGATTTATATATGCCAAAATCGGGATATGGATTATTGGTTGTATCAACGTCTCAAGGTCTTTTAACTGGCAAGGAAGCAAGGAAAAGAAAGATAGGGGGTGAAGCAATATGCGAAATATGGTAGTAGATAGAAATACGAATAACTGTCTGAATACACTCTAATGAAAATTATTAGATTTGATAAACCATTAGTAGATTCGGATAAAATGTATTTTTATGAATAGTCTTGAAAAATTTCTTTATGCTCCCTTTGGCAATAATATTATTATTGGTCCCCACATTAAAGATCAATTAAATTTTTTAAAAGGAATTTTACCAGAGGAATTTAAGGGACGGGAAATGTTTGATCTTGGATGTGGTGATGGAAAAGTCACAGTTTTATTAGCTGAAATATTTCAACCCAAAAAAATTTTTGGTTGTGATGTTGAAGAAAGTTTAGTAAAAAAAGCAAGAAAACGGGGGATTGAAGCTAGAGTAATTGATCTTGAGAAAGAAGTTCCAAAAGGAGAATTAGCAGTAATATGGGGAGTACTTCATCACCTCAAAGACCCCCAAAAAATATTAGAGAAGATAAAAAATAATTTTCAATTTATTTTAATAAGAGAACCATTGAAAGAGCAGAAAGCATTGCATCATTTTAAGGTTTTAAGTTTATTGGAAATGGGAGATCCTTTTGAAAAAGAAAAAATAAAAAGAATCTTAGACGATGTTTTGGGTGACTATCAAAGCTTTGAAAGAAATGGCGCGATAATGGCGCTTTGGAGTGCTCCAAAAATGTGATTTGCTTTATAAGTTTTATTCGAAAACGCACATACAAATAACGTAAATGTAGTTCTTATAAGCAACATCATTTAAATGATTTAAATGGTGTTGGAATTATTTTATAATTATGTCTAAAATTGGTAAACAATCAATTCAAATTTTAGAAGGGACAAAAGTGGAAATAAAAGGAAATGAGATTTTTATTGAAGGACCAAAAGGAAAGATGAAGTATGTCTTGCCACCAGAGATTGAAGTTGAAAAAAAAGGGAATGAGATATTGGTGAGATTCAAGGGCAGTAGAGATAAGTCCAAAAAGGCATTGTGGGGTACTTGGCAGAGGCATATTAAAAATGCTGTAATAGGTGTAAATAAAGAGTTTGAGAAAGAATTAAAAGTGGAAGGAGTGGGTTGGAGAGTGGAACTAAAAGGAAATAAATTGGTTTTGAAAATAGGATTTTCTCATTTGGTTGAAATAATGCCTCCTCAAGGTATAGAATTTTCTGTTAAAAAAGATATAATAAAGGTAAAGGGCTTTGATAAAGAAAAGGTTGGTAATATCGCTGCCAAAATCAGAACAATTCGTCCACCGGAACCATATAAGGGCAAGGGCATTCGTTATATTGACGAGGTGGTAAGAAAGAAAGCAGGTAAAAAAGCAGTGGCTTCAGAAAAATAATTAGCTTTTTATTTTTAATTTATATAAAAATGAAAAATTTTCAAAAAGATATTAAAAAGAAAAGAGATCGTCGACATAAAAGAGTAAGAGCAAAAATTAAAGGAACAAATATGCGTCCTCGGCTTTCAGTTTTTCGTTCCAATACTCATATATCGTGTCAATTAATAAACGATAATGAAGGAAAGACAATTATAAGTGCTGATGACAAAGAGATAAAAGAAAAAGGAAAAAAAACTGATATTGCTTTTGAAGTGGGAAAATTGATTGCAAAAAAAGGTAAAGAGAAGGGCATAGAAAAGGTTGTATTTGATAGAGGGTACTATCGATATCATGGAAGAGTAAAAGCATTAGCTGAAGGAGCAAGAAAAGGCGGATTGCAGTTCTAGTGTTTGGACAACTTAAGTTTGCTTTGCTTACTTTGCAACGTACATCTAAATAATATTAGCATTTGAATACCATTTACAGATCAGAATTATAATAATAATTTTATGCAAAATAAAGATGAATTTGAATCACAATTATTAGATTTGGCAAGGGTTACTCGAGTAACTGCCGGAGGCAGGCGTCTTCGTTTTCGAGCAACAGTTGTAGTGGGAAATCGAGCTGGAAAAGTAGGAATCGGTGTAGCAAAAGGAAAAGATGTAAGCGAGGCAGTAGAGAAAGCTACTACAAAAGCAAAAAAATCTTTGATTTCTGTGCCTTTAAAAAACGAAACAATACCTTATGATATTGAGGTGAAATATCAATCAGCCAGGGTTTTTTTGCGTCCTCAAAGAAAAGGCTCAGGTCTTGTAGTGGGAGGAGCAATGAGAACAGTATGTGAATTAGCAGGGGTGCCCAATATTACAGGAAAATTGATTTCCAAAACAAATAACAAAATAAATATTGCAAGAGCAACATTGAAAGCATTCCAAGAGATTGAAATGCGATCCAAGTGATTTTAATTATTAACCGAATTATCCAAACACTTGGAGTATTTGATGTTATTTATAGATTAAAATTTTCATTTTTATGCAACTTCACGAAGTTCAACCTATTCATAAACCAAAAACTAAAAAACGTGTTGGCCGCGGAGGGAAACGAGGAACTTATTCTGGTAAAGGAATGAAAGGTCAAAAATCACGGGCTGGAGCAAAAATAAGACCAGAAATTCGTGATTTTATTAAAAAAATTCCTAAAAAAAGAGGAAAATAGCAAACAGTTTTCTTTTGATGGACTTAATAGCTGTTAGTTACTTAATTCATAAATATTAACTCATATTTTTCATCATCTAAGGATTTAAGGAAGGAAAGGAAGTTAAAAAAAGGGTTAATATTACGAACAAAGCAAACCTTATAATTATATTATGGATTTTAGTAAGATTATCGCTATTTTTAAATACCGTGACCTTAGGAGTAAGGTCCTATTTGTTTTGGCAATGATGGTGGTTTTTCGAATGGCTGCTAATATTCCCATTCCAGGCGTTGATAGAGATGCCCTTGCTTCTTTTTTTGAGACCAATCAATTTTTTGGATTAATGAATGTTTTTACAGGAGGAACACTTGAAAATCTTTCTATTGTAATGCTTGGTTTGGGTCCATATATTACAGCAACCATTATTATGCAACTGCTGACCTTGATTTTTCCAAAATTAAAAGAAATGTATCAAGAATCAGGGGAAGAGGGGAAAAGAAAATTTACTCAATATGGGCGAATTCTTACTGTTCCATTGGCTGCTCTTCAGTCCTTTGCAATGCTTCGCTTATTGCAAAGCCAGGGTGCTTTGGGACAATTTACTACATCGTCTCTTGTTAATTCAATTATCACCATCACTGCTGGTTGTGTTTTTTTAATGTGGATTGGTGAACTTATTACTGAGAAGGGTATTGGCAATGGTATTTCTCTTCTTATTTTTGCTGGTATTATTTCTAGCGTTCCTGCACAAATTGGTCAAACTATTATGACTTGGGATCCTTCCCACCTACCATCATATCTTCTTTTCCTTGCTGCTTCTATTATCATTATTGTTGGTGTTGTTATTATAAACGAGGCGCGACGTAATGTGCCTGTCTCTTATGCTAAGCGTATTCGTGGTCGTCGTATGTATGGTGGCGCCCAAACCTATCTTCCAATGATGATTAATCCCGCTGGTGTGATTCCGATCATTTTTGCCTTATCTATAATGATGATTCCTGGAATGTTTGGTTCAATGTTTGCTGACACTTCCATTCCTTTTGTCTCTGGGTTTGCCAATATTATCAATAATCTTTTTCAAAACCAATTAATATACGGGGTTTGTTATTTTATTCTTGTTGTTCTTTTTACCTATTTTTACACAGCTGTTACTTTTGATCCGGAGAGCATTGCTGATAATCTTCAAAAAATGGGTGGGTTTATTCCTGGTCTTCGTCCAGGTAAACAGACTGCTCAATTTCTCAGTCATATTCTTAATCGTGTTCTTCTTATTGGTGCCCTTTTTCTTGGTCTTATTGCCGTTATGCCTTCTATCATTCAAGGGTTTACTGGTATTACCACCTTTAATTTTGCTGTTGGTGGCACCTCTCTTCTTATTATTGTTTCAGTTATACTTGAAACATCAAAACAAATAAAAAGTCAATTAGAAATGCGAGAATACGATTAATTTCTACGAATTGCGAATTTAATCGAATTATAAATTCTTATGAAAAATTCTAATCCATTAGTTATTATGATGCTAGGGTTGCCTGGATCTGGAAAGGGTACTCAGGCAAACCTCTTTGTTGAAAGATTTAAATTAGATTATATAGGAAGCGGAGATCTTTTAAGGGAAAGAAAAAAAGAAAAAGATTTTACTGGTAAGAAAATTAAACAAACCATTGATGTTGGAGGACTAGTTCCTACGCCTGTTATTTTTAAATTATGGCTTGATCAATTTGAAAAATTAAAATCTACTAAAAAAAATTTAAAGGGGCTTGTGATTGATGGAAGTCCAAGAAAAATTTTAGAAGCTTATTTGATTGATGAATCTTTGAATTGGTACGAATGGGACAAGAATGTTAAAATTTTTCTTATTAAAATTTCTATAAAAGAATCATTTAATCGTTTAACAAAACGGAGACAGTGTAAAAAATGTGGAAGAATTATTCCTTGGGCCGGTGACTTTAAAAAATTAAAAACTTGTGATCAATGTGGAGGAGAATTATTTACTCGTCCTGATGATAATATAGAATCAATAAAAAAAAGAATTGAAAAATATAAAAAAGAAACTATGAAAGTAATAAAATATTACAAAAAGCAAGGAAAATTAATTGAAATAAATGGTGAACAAAGTGTAGAGGAGGTATTTCAGGAAATTGCAGAAAAAATAAAATCTTAAAACTTGATTTTTTGACTTATTTTTCATTCTTGATGTATAATATATTGGGTCCCGGTACAAGGAACTTTCTTGACTAAAATAGATTCATTGGGAGTCCTATATTTCTTGGGGCCGTGGCTTCAAGGTGCGGGCACCCACTTGGATTTGTTCAAGATAATCCCGCCCGGGGCCCTTTTTAAAATAAAAAGTCCCCATAGCTCAACTGGATAGAGCAACTCCCTTCTAAGGAGTAGGTTCGGGGTTCAAGTCCTCGTGGGGACATAGCGGTGAGCGTAGTGTAGTGGCTTTGCACAAGGGTCTGTGGAACCCTTAGTGGGAGTTCGAATCTCCTCGCTCACCCAATTTAATATTTAAATTTATGGCTAAAAAATTTGATCAATCAAATATGCGTCAGGTAATTTTGGATTTTCCAAAACAATTTAAAGTGGGCGTTGAAGCAGCAAAAAATATAAAAACCGCCAATCGCTCTTTATTTTCTAATATTATTATTTGTGGTATGGGTGGGTCAGCTTTGCCTGGTGATGTTTTTGTAATGATAAATAATCATTTGTTGTTAACGAATTTGCCGGTTTTTATTCACCAAAATTATGGATTGCATCCAATGACGAATAAAAATTCTTTTGTAATGTGTATCTCTTATTCTGGCAATACCGAAGAAACAATTTCTGCGTTTAAAGAAGCAAGAAAGAAAAAGTTATCTATTGCTGCTATTGCTTCTGGTGGAAAATTGATAGAACTTGCAAAAAAGAACAATGTGCCATTTGCTCAAATTGCAGCTGGCAATCAACCACGTTGTGCTTTGGGTTATCAATTTTCAGCATTGATTAAAATTTTATCTAATTTTAAATTGATAAAAAATTTAGACAAGGAATTATTTGCGCTGGAGAAAAATTTAGCTCCCCATAAATTAGAAAAAACAGGTTTAAGCTTGGCAAAAAAATTAAAAGGAAAAATTCCTCTTGTTTATAGTTCAGAGGACAATAAATGTTTGGCTAGAATTTGGAAAATAAAGTTTAATGAAAATTCAAAAATTCCATCTTTTTATAATTCCTTACCTGAACTTAACCATAATGAAATGACTGGAATGGGAGATTGCGAGATTAAAGAATGGAGAGAATTATTTCAAGTTATTTTTTTGAGTGATAAAGCAGACCACCCTCGAATTATAAAAAGAATGAATATTCTCTCGGAAATTTTTCAAAAAAGAAACATAAAAACAAATTTTGTTCAGATTGAAGGAAAAAATATTCTTGATAAAATTTTCAATAATAATTTAATTGCTGATTGGACCTCATATTATCTTGCTGTCTTTCGAAATATTGACCCAACACCGATAAAACTAGTGGAAGAATTCAAAAAGAAAATGGCTGATGAATAAATGCTAATGGTTAATTATTATAAATTTCTATGAAAACAAAGGTGGCGGTAATTGGGGTTGGGGGAAGGACTGGAACAATGTTTGCTTACGAACTTCAAAATGCTGCTGAGGTAGTAGGTGTTGCTAGAAAAGAAGAAGTAGATTTGATTAAAAAAAAGAAACTTTATATAGAAAAAAGTGGTTCTCAGAGAGAATTATTTCAAGGCAGGGTGATTAGTGAGGACGAATTTCCCGGCAAAGAATTGCCGGATATTATTTTTCTTGCCACTAAGAATCCTGTTAGTTTGCCAGTAAAGAGCTATTATCAAAAAATAAGTGATTTTTTAAAGGGCAAAGAAGAAAAATTGCCTTCTTTGGTGCTTTCGCAAAACGGTATTGCAGCTACCAAAGAAGCATTGACTGCATTGAAAGAGGTTTTTGGAGAAAAGGGAGAGAGTATTCAAATTATCAGAGTATGCCTTTTAAACCCAATTGAAAAAAAAATAATTAAAAATGACCTGGAGGCGTCCTCTAAAAAAGATTTTGGCAATGTTTGCATTAATTATTTTTTGCCTATTCGTTTGACTTTTGGAGTATTTTCTGGATCAAAAGATACACAAAAGATAGAGAAGGTTTTTAAAGAAGCACATATAGAAGCACAAAAGGTTTTGCCAGAGGATGTTACAAATATGGAATTTTCAAAACTTTTTTCAAATCTGCTTGGAGTTGTTTCAGCTGTTGAAGGTCTTTCTATAAAAGACGGTTTTAAGAAAAAAGATGTTTTTGTAGAAGAAATAAATGTGTTAAGAGAGTATATCAAGGTAGTAAAAACCAGTGGCGGTAGGTTTTTAAATTTACCTAATGCTCCTATTGCTTTTTTAGCTACTTTGATTGAAAAAACACCGTTGCCTGTTTTGGGGGCAGTACGGTCAAAGATAGGATCTATGATAAGTAAGGGTCGCGGAGGTAAGCCAAAAGGAAACCTAGACGAGATTGATTATTATATTGGAGCAATAGTGGAATTGGGAAAAACATTAAACATAGATACACCTTCTAGTAAAAAGGTTTTAAAAAAAACATTGAAAAAACTT
>DAOPTN010000020.1:0-8465 GCA_035349995.1 Candidatus Pacearchaeota archaeon | reverse complement strand
AGAAAACAGAAATCAGATTTTCTCTTATTGTTTCTTATATTGTCATCGCGAGGAGTCCCTCACCTTAGTAAAAGGTGAGTGGACGACGTGGCGATCTCGTGGTACGTCCACTGTCATCGCGAGGAGCCGCAGCGACGCGGCGATCCCGTTGTATTGTTGCGAGCTTCGCTCGGGATTGCTTCGCTCCCTTCGGTCGCTCGCAATGACACCTTCTTTTCAACGCTTCGCCCCGTGCGAAATCAAAGATTTCTTACGGGGCTCGCGTGAACGACGTGGCGATCCCGTGACATTGTTGCGTTAAAAACTTGAATCTACCTTATCTTATTCCTTGGGATTGTTAAACGATCCTTATTTTAAAAGCACCTTTGATTGGATTTAGTAAGTATCTATTTCTATTGTAGTTTTCCGATAAGCTCAGGAACTGTTATTTTATTTTTTGATTCGAGTTGAGAAATTCCAAGTCACCCCCGGTTTTTTAAAAGTTATGTTGCGTTGATTGTTTAATGAAAAATAATAATTCAAAGCTATGTTAGAACCATTTCTTGCAATAAATTTTACTCCTGAGGTGATAGAATTATTTTCTGTGGAAAACAGAAAAGGCAATCTTAGAGTGCTTGATTCCTTGAAAAAAAATTACAAAGGTCAATTTTCAAAGGATATAGAATGGGAATTGTTTGATTTGGTTTTGACAATGGAAAAAAGATTAGGTGTTTATTTTAAATCTGCGATTATTGGTATAAAAAAAGGGCCTGTTAAAAAAATTATCAGCAAAAATAAATTTTTGCGAAAATACCCTCAAAAACCTATAAGAGAAAATGAATTTAAAAAAATGATAGAAGAGTGTCAAAGAGAATCATTTTTAAAATTAAAAAAAGAAACAAATGACCCTTTCCATTTTATTTTAATTAGTGCTAAAATAAAGGAAGTTACAATTGATTCTAAAAAGGTATTTAATCCTATTGGTCTAATAGGAAAAATTATTTCTTTATCTATAACCAACATTTATTTACCAATTGATTTTTATCAAGCATTAAAAAAGGTCTTTTCTGAACTTAATATTCAGGCTTCCTTTGAAATTGATTGAAATTTTTGGTATATTAACCTTAGGTTGATTTTTAAATTTAAACAACAAAAATATATTGAGTATTGCCCAAAAGAACTTTATAAAAAAATTTAAGTTCGTTTATTAAATAAATGAACAATTTTGTAAATTGAAATTAATTTATCTTATCATATTCGGAGTTTTTTAATATTTATTATTTATGTCTCAGCAAATTTTTTATATTGATCCGTTAGATGATTTAAATAAAGCGCGGGAATTATTAAAAAAAAGTTCAAAAAATAAAGTGGTTTTGGTATTGCCTGAAGAGAACACCATTCTTAAAAATATTGAAAACCTCACTATCTTAAAAAAAGAAGCACAGAATTTAGGAAAACGATTGGCTGTTTTTTCCAGCGACCCTCAATATAAAAAATTGGCAGAGGATTGCGGAATAGAAATTGAGAGTTCTTTAAGACTAGCAGATGCAGAGAATAAAGAAATAGAAAAAGAGCAATATAAAAAAGAAGTATTTTCAAAACCAAGGGTAAGTGATATTTTACCCCCTCAAAAAGCTGAACCAGTTCAGCCATCCATTTCAAAAAAAATCGAAACAAAGGATGTTGAAAAATCTCAAGAATTACCTATTCCTCAAAAAGCCACCAAAAAATGGGTTGGACCATTGTTGTATACAATATTCTTCTTATTGCTGGTTGGTGGTGCTGTTTTTTCTTTTACCTTTTTACCGCGTGCCACAATTACTATTGTGCCTGTAAGCGAAGAAATAGATTTTTCTGGCAAGTTTGAAGTAAAAAAGGGCGCTGACATTGATCTTGAAGCGAATATTGTTCCTGGAACTATAATAGAAAAATCAAAAAACATAGAAAAAAGTTTTTTGGCAACCAAGACCGAAGATAAAGAAGAAAAAGCTAGAGGCAAGATTACTATTTACAATGAAGACACTTCTTCTCATCGTTTTGTACCTGGTACTCGTTTTAAATCTCAAGATGGAAAAATTTTTAAAAGTCAGGACTGGATTAATATTCCTGCAGGTAGCAAAACAAATCCAGGACAAATAGAAATAGAAGTAGTGGCTGAGAGTGCCGGAGAGGAATATAACATCGAACCCACAACCTTTACTGTTCCTGGTTTATCTGGTACAAACCTTTTTGATTTAATTTATGCTAAATCAAGTGAGGCAATGAGTGGCGGTTTTGTTGGCAAAACAAAAGTGGTTGGAGAAGAGGATATAGAAAAAGCAAAAAAAGAAATAGAAGCGATGCAAGATAATGTAATAGATCAACTGAAAAAAGAGATTTTAAAAGAAATTTCTCCTGACCTTCAATCTTTTTTTGAAGATTTAATACAAGTGGAAAAAGAGGAAATTGTTTTTGATAAAAAAGCAGGTGATATAGTTGAAACATTTAAAGCAAGCACAAAAGTAACAGTGTGGGTATTAAGTTTTGAAGAAGACGATGTTCAAGAAATTATTGCTAAAGTGATTGCCGAAGAAATAAAAGAAGGTGTTGATTTTGAAGAAGTGGTTTCTAGTCAGAAAATAGATTATGAGGTTATAGAAAATAATATGGAAAGTGGTGTTTTAAAAATTAGCTTTGAGGGAAAGGAAAAAGTGGCTTGGAAAGTAACAGCAGATCAAATAAAAAAAGCAGTAATAGGAATGGATCAGAACGCTTTCCAAAAATATATTAGTGAAGATATGAAGGGAAAAATTAAAGATGGCGAAGTAGAATTATGGCCTTTGTGGGTAAAGGAAATTCCTCAGCGAGAGGATCGGATCTTTGTGGAAATAAAATACGAATAAAAAATTAAAAATTTGTGCTCTCATCATTAGAAAAATCTATTTTAAAAAGCATTGTTTATTTTGATATTTTATCGTATTCGTTAAAAGAAAAAGAATTATTATGGAATTTGGCAAATACATTTGATGTAACGTCGCGCGATTATTTTTTGAGCGTTTCTCTTGGTGAAGTGATAAAAAAAAGTCAGTATTTACAGGAAGTTATAAGAAACAATAATGGCTTCTATTTTTTAAAGGGTAGAGAAGAACTGATAGAAGAGAGAAAAGAGAAAGAAAGAATATCAGAACAAAATTGGAAAAAATTAAAAAAAATAACCCCAATAATAAATTGGACCCCGTTTTTAAAGGGGGTTTTTGTTTCTGGATCATTGGCAATAAATAATTCTAATAAATCATCAGATATTGATTTAATGATTATTGCAGAAAAAGGAAGAATTTTTACTGTCAGGTTTTTTTTAACACTTTTTCTTTCAATAATAAGAGAACGCCGGACTCCCCATAAAATTGCAGGTAAAATTTGTTTAAATCATTATTTAGCAGATAACGCTTTGAGGGTAAATTTTCCCAGTGTTTATAATGCTTATACTTATTTGCATTTAAAACCTATTATTTCACGGGAAGGTGTTTTTGAAAGATTTAGAAAGGAGCAAGACTGGATGAAAGATTATATTTTGTTTTGGGATAAAATTTTTAAACCGCCTTTCCAAATAGAAAAAAAATCAAAAACCGCTGTGATATTAGAAAAAAAATTATCAGGCTCATTAGGAGATACAATAGAAGAAAAACTTAAGAATATACAATTAAAAAGAAAAGAAAAAAATTACCCTCAAGGAATAAAAAATGGTAGGGTAATTTTAAATGATTATCTTATTGAACTTCATCCAGATTCTCCAGAAAAAGAAATTTTAAAAAGATATCAAAAGAAACTTAAAGAATTACTGTTTTAAAGGTAGATAGTAAGCTGAGTTCTGTACCACCCTTCGTTTTTGTAAAAAGCGAGAGTGGTGATAGTCATTTTTCTAGCCCCTCAATTGCTTGAGGGGTCAAGCGTTTTCCCAAAGGACAACTTGCACCAGGCAGGGTTTGCCATAACTAATGTCTCCATTAGTTAATCTGCTTTAAGCAGAACTTTTCACCTTTCCCCCTCATCTTTTATGAAGATGAGGGGTAGTATTGTCTCTGTGGCACTTTCCCTATTTATTTAATTTGTAAAACAAAATTAAACAAACGGTGGGCGTTACCCACTGCCCACTTCTCCAATTTTCCTCAATTTAATAGGGGAGAGGGTGAAATCGGAGGGTGCTCAGACTTTCCTCTCTTTTCAAATTTTAATTTTATTGAAAAGAGTGACTATCTCATCTACCTTCTTTTATTTTACCTTAAATTTGAAAAAAAGTCAAGGCCTTGTGGTAATGTATACACACTTTTTGCACTTTAGTAAGTCCTTTACAAAGTTTTTAAAATTTGATATATTCTGTTTTAAATTATACACATATGAAATCTTATTCTATTATTATTGCATCAGTTATTCTTTCCTTTGTTGTGGGATTCATAGGTGGAATTATGGGGATAAAATATTATCCTCAAATAACAACGATATTTAGTGAAGAAAGCACTACTGTTTCTAATACAACAGGTCAAAACACTCCAACAATTATTGAAAAAGAAGTGACAAGCAGTCAGGAGCAGCAAGTAATAAAAGTAGTAGATGAAGCTTTGCCCAGTGTTGTTTCCATTTTGGCTGAGGGAGAAATTGCTGTGCCTGGTTTACCATTTTTCTATCAACAGATTGAAACAGGTGGTACTGGTTTTATTATTTCTTCTGATGGATTGATTTTAACCAATAAACATGTTGTACAGTATGACAATATTGATTATACAGTAATTTTGTCTAATGGGGATCAGTATCAGGCAGAAGTATTAGCAAGAGACAATACTCAAGATTTGGCAGTATTAAAAATTGAGCCCAAAAAAGGCGAATCTTTTAATATACTATCTTTGGGTGATTCTGATAATTTAAAAGTGGGACAAACTGTTATTGCTATTGGTAATGCCTTGGGTGAATTTCAAAATAGTGTGTCAGTGGGTGTGGTTTCTGGCTTAGCAAGAAGCATTACTGCTGCTGGTACAGGAGTAGCGGAAACGTTGGATCAATTAATTCAAACCGATGCTGCTATTAATTCAGGAAATTCGGGTGGGCCGCTTTTAAATTTATCTGGTGAAATTATTGGAATAAATACAGCCGTAGCGTCAGGCGCTGAGAATATTGGTTTTGCAATTCCGATTAATCAAGCTAAAAAAGCAATTGAAAGTGTAAAAACAACAGGAAAAATTACCTATCCTTTTTTAGGCGTAAGATACATTTTAATAAATCAAGAGATAAAAGAACTATATAATCTATCAGTGGATTATGGTGCTTGGATAATAAGAGGAAGTGGATATAATGATGTGGCAGTTGTAGCTAATAGTGCTGCAGACAAGGCAGGGATTAAAGAAAATGATATTATTTTAGAGATTGATGGTGAAAAAATTACTACTAATAATACGCTTTCAAAGGTCATTCTTTCTCATAATGTAGGTGATAAAATTAAATTAAAAATATTGCGAGAAGGAAAAGAAATAGAGATTGAAGCAGTATTGGAAGGACAATAGCAATTTATCTTTTAAATAATTTACTAATTAACAAATTAATTTTTCGAGTATTCAAGAAACATTTGTTACAACTTGATAAAAACTAAATAAAATAATTTATGAATGGTGACAAGTTTACAATAAAAGCTCAAGAAGCTCTTCAAAGGGCTCAAGAAATCGCTAGTGAAAAACAGCATCAACAGATCGATGCCCTACATTTGCTTTACGCTCTTTTAGACGATCAAGAAAGTTTAGTTAATGTAATATTGAAAAGAATAGGTAAGGATTCTTATTTGATAAAAGAAAAAGTCAATCAAGTATTGTTATCTTTGCCTCGTGTTTTCGGGCAAACTTCTTTTGGTCAAGCATACCTTACTCAGGATTTTGCAAAGGTACTTGAGCAGGCAAAAAGAGAATGTCAGAAAATGGGAGATGAGTTTATTTCCGTGGAGCATTTATTTTTAGCAATTTTAGCTACTCAGAATCGAGCACGAGAGGTTTTGGCAGATGTTAATTATGATCAGGTGCTAAAAATTTTAGTTGATGTGAGAGGAGGAGAAAAAGTAACTGATCAAAGTCCAGAATCAAAATACGAGGTCGTTAAAAAATATACGCGCAATCTTACTGAAGAGGCAAGACAAAAAAAATTAGATCCAGTAATTGGAAGAGAAGAAGAAATTCGAAGAGTAATTCAAGTAATTTCACGCCGTACAAAAAATAATCCTGTATTAATTGGAGAAGCAGGAGTAGGAAAAACAGCTATTGTAGAAGGACTGGCTCAGAGAATTGTAGCCGGCGATGTTCCAGAAAGTTTAAAAGATAAAGAAATTATCTCTTTAGATCTTGGAGCAATGATAGCTGGTACCAAATATCGTGGAGAATTTGAAGATCGATTAAAAGCCTTATTGCGTGAAATAAATAGAAGTAAAGGTAAATATATTTTATTTATTGATGAACTTCATACTGTAGTGGGAGCAGGTGCAGCAGAGGGAGCAATTGATGCTTCCAACCTTTTAAAACCAGCCCTTGCTCGGGGCGAGTTAAGAACCATTGGTGCTACCACTTTAAAAGAATATCAAAAATATATTGAGAAAGATCCGGCATTTGAAAGAAGATTTCAACCAGTATATGTATCAGAGCCATCAGTAGAAGACACCATTGCAATTCTGCGCGGATTAAAGGAAAAATATGAGCTTCATCACGGAGTAAAAATAAAAGATTCAGCATTAGTTGCAGCAGTGAAACTTTCTCATCGTTATATCGGAGATAGGTTTTTACCTGATAAAGCTGTTGATTTGATAGATGAAGCAGCTTCTTCCTTGCGTCTTGAAGTTGAATCAGAACCAGTTGAATTAGATAAAATCAAAAGAGAAATGATGAAACTTCAGATAGAGAAAGAAGCTCTCAAAAAAGAAAAAGATCCACAATCCAAAGAGCGCCTAGCAGGAATTGAAAAGGAATTGGCTGAATTACAAGAAAAAAGAGATAAGATTGAAATTCAATGGAAAAAAGAGAAAGAAATTATTGATAAAATTAAATTTCTTAAAAAAGATTTAGAAAAAGCTAGACAAGAAGCAGAAATGGCTGAAAGAGAAGGGGATCTTCAAAAAGTAGCAGAGATTCGCTATGGGAGAATTCCTCAAAATGAAAAACAGTTAAAAAAATTAGAAAAAGAATTAAAAAAGTTTCAAGAAGGGGGTCGGAGAATTTTAAAAGAAGAAGTAACCGAGGAAGATATTGCTCGGGTAGTATCACGTTGGACTGGTATTCCAGTATCTCGAATGTTAGAAGAGGAAAGTCAAAAATTGGCTCGCATGGAAGAAGAATTGCACAAAAGAATTATTGATCAAGAGGAAGCAGTAAAAGCAGTTTCTAATGCTATTCGTCGTTCACGCGCTGGTGTGTCAGAAGAATTAAGACCAATGGGTGTATTTTTATTCCTTGGTCCAACAGGTGTTGGTAAAACAGAACTAGCAAGAGCATTGGCTGAGTTTTTGTTTAATGATGAAAATGCTTTAATTCGATTAGATATGTCAGAGTATATGGAGAAACATACAGTTTCAAAATTGATTGGTTCTCCGCCGGGCTATGTAGGATATGAAGAAGGTGGACAATTAACAGAAAAAATTCGCCGTCGTCCTTATAGCGTAGTATTGTTTGATGAAATTGAGAAAGCTCATCCCGATGTGTTTAATATTTTACTTCAAGTGTTTGATGACGGACGATTAACTGATGCCAAGGGAAGGGTAGTTAATTTTAAAAATACTATTTTAATAATGACTTCAAACATTGGAAGCGAGGAGATTGCTCGTTCAAAAAACCTTGGTTTTGAAACGAAAGAAGAAGGCCAGCAAAAACAAAAAAATAATTCAAAACAAGATTTAAAAAGAAAGATTGAAGAAAAATTAAGAGAATACTTTAAGCCTGAATTTTTAAACAGGATAGATGAAATTATTATTTTCGACTTTTTATCACAAAAAGAAATTGAAAAAATAGTAGATTTGCAGCTAACAAAGATTCAAAAACGATTAAGCGAGAGACGTATCAAAATTACTGTTACTCCAAAGGCAAAAAAGTATCTTTCAAAGGTTGGTTTTGACCCTAATCTTGGTGCTAGACCCTTGAAGCGAACCATTCAAAACCTGGTTTTAAATCCTTTAGCTCAAATGATAATTGAAAGCAAAATTAAGCCAGAAGATCGGGTAAAGATTGATGAAAAAGATGGAAAAATTATTATTACACCAATGAATAAAAAATAAAATAAACTTATTTAGATTCAAAAATTTAATACAACACATTTAATTAATTTCTAATTTCTAATTTCTAAACCCTTAAATCCGTATTCGTGAAATAGAATGCGTCTTACGGTAAACGTTGGCGTTGCGCGTAAACTATTAAACTCCAAATTCCAAACAAATTCTAAATTCAAAATTCCAAATACTAAACAGAAATCAGTTGTCAGAAATCAGAAAACAG
>DAOPTN010000019.1:0-9661 GCA_035349995.1 Candidatus Pacearchaeota archaeon | reverse complement strand
TTTTTATGCAGGTTTGAATTATCCCTTTTTTGTCATTATGCTCTTTTTGTAAGCGTCTAAATGCTCTAAAACCATACCTGTTCCTTTTGCAACACAAAATAATGGCTCATCAGCAATTTGAGTAGAAACACCGGTATGCATTTTAAAATATTCATCTATTCTTCGCAATTGAGAACCGCCACCAGCCAGCACCATTCCTTTATCAATAATATCAGCAGAAACCTCTGGCGGTGTTTCTTTTAGAACACTTTTTACACACTGAAGCATTTCTTCCAATTCTGCCTGAATCGCCTGGCAAATTTCACTTGAAGAAATCTCAATAATTTTTGGAAGACCGGAAAATAAATCTCTGCCCCTAATTTCCATTTTTTCTTCTTCTTCTGGAGGCAAAGCAGAACCAATTTGAATTTTAATTCTTTCAGCAGTTTGTTCACCAATCGCCAAACTATATTTTTCTTTAATATGATCACTAATTGCCTCGTCCAAACGATCTCCTCCCACCCTTACAGAAGAAGCAGAAACCACTCCGCCCAAAGAAATTACCGCTACCTCAGTAGTTCCGCCACCAATATCAACAATCATATTGCCAGAAGGAGAATTTATAGGAACTCCAGCACCAATAGCTGACAGAACCGGCTCCTTTGCCACAAATGCCTCTTTGGCGCCGGCTTTTAAAGCGGCTTCAATCACTGCTCTTCTTTCAGTTGATGTGGCACCGACCGGAATACCAATTAAGACCTCGGGTTTAAAAAAAGAAAAAGTGCCCTGAACCTTTTTTATAAAATATCGCAACATTGCCTGAGTAACCCTAAAATCAGCAATAACGCCATCTCTTAATGGACGATAAGCAATAATGGTATCAGGAGTTCTGCCAATCATTTCCTTTGCTTCTTTGCCAATAGCTAAAACCCTGTTTTCTCCTTGAGAAACAGCCACTACTGTTGGTTCAGACAGAACCACTCCCTTGCCCTGTAAAAACACAATTGAATTACAAGTGCCAAGATCAATGCCAATTCTAGCCATAAAAATTAAATAAAATAAACTGCGCTTATATCCTTTTTTAATATAACAAAAAAATTGCTAAAAATCAACAAAAACTATCTGAACAATGGCCATAAAAGCCACAAAATCATTGAAAGCATCACAAAGAACACCAGCACTGAAAAAATAATTTGTAAAATATTATTTTTTTTCTTTGTTGCCATATTTTTTACGAGCCAAAAACGGCTCAAAAATTAAATCGTATTCTGGAAAATGTAAAATCTTTGACAAATAAATATAAAAAATCAATCCTATGCCACCTGCAAAAATCGCTTGTAAAAATATCCTGCCAAAGGTTTGAAGATCGAAAAAAAGAGCAAAAAGATGCAAGCATCCAAAAGTTACCCCGCCACATAACAATGATAAAAATAAAATTCTTAAAAAGACATTGCCCAATTTTAAATCCCAATGATCCCCCACTCTCTTTTTAAATGCACTCAATAATAAAATCAAATTTATCACTGACGATAAAGAAAAAGCCAAAGGAAGGCCAATTATTGATATTTGAGAAATGCCTTCTAACTTTAAAAACGACTGAAAGAAATAATAAAGACCATTATTAAACGAAAAAATATAAACAAATAAAAAGGCAAAAATAATATTCAAAATAATTGAAAAAACACTGATTTTAACAGGGGTTTTGGTGTCTTGAAACGAATAGAAGGCCCGTGTTATTAAAGGAATCAAACTTTGAGCAAAAATAGAAAAAGCAAAAATTCCCAGACAAGCAGCTGTTAAACGCGTATCTTGCCAGGTATAATTTTCACTGCCAGGAATAATTCTAACAAGCTGAGCCCGCAAAAGAAAAAATAAAATAGAAAGCGGCAGGGTAAAAAAAAGTATCTGAGAAAAAACTGAAATAAATTTTTGCATAAACTTTTCTTTTTCCTTTTTTGCTTTATTTAATGAGGCCTTGGCTCTTGAAAAACTTCGCGAAAGAGAAGGAAAAACAGCCGTAGCAAAAGAAACCCCAAAAAGAGAAATAGGAATATATTGAAGATCATTGGAAATATTAAAAATAGTAATACTACCCACAGCCAACAGTGACGCAATGGCTGTCATTATAATAAGGTTTATTTGCTGGGCAGCAAGCCCTATTGTTCGGGGCACCATCAATTTAAAAATCTTTCTTAATCCCTGGTGACTAAAATCAAAAACTGCATTAAAACGATAACCAGAAAGAAAAACAGCCGGCAATTGAACGCAAAGATGAAATACAGCCCCTAAAACTACACCCCAAGCCAATCCCTCAATACCCATCTTTGGAGCAAAAAACAAAGCACCCAAAATAATACCAACATTATACATTATGGGTGCTAGAGAATAAATCAAAAAACGAGAAAAATATTGCAACAAAGAACCAAAAATATTGCTGATCCCCAAAATAATAGGCGATAAAAACATTATTCTAGTTAGACGAACCAGCAAATTCATTTTTGCATCATCAAACCCTGGAGCAACAAGATGCATTAATTGAGGTGCAAAAATAGCTAATAATATTGCCAAAATGATTAAAAGACCCAGAAACACGCACAGTACATTATTGCAAAGTTTCCATGCTTCTTCTTTTGATTTTGACCAATAATCAGAAAATACCGGGATAAAAGCTGTAGAAATAGCTCCTAAAATTAAAACATTATACAACAGATCTGGAATGCGAAAAGCAGCAAAATAGATATCAAGCTCTTCAGTAGTAAAGAGTGTAGTAAAAACCCTTAATCTTGCCAAACTCAATAGTTTAGCAATAAGAGTTGTTACCATTAAAATAAAAGCTGCCAAGGTAACATTCTTGGCTCGATGATTAAAAAAAGACATAAAAATATGAATAGAATATAATTCCTTTCTTTGCGGTTGGGACAAATTTCATACAAACCAGCTGTTCTCTTTTTTTCTTTTTCTCTAAAATGCCTTGGCAAGAAAAAGAAGCAGAAGTTTCAAATGAATTTTATGAGCGACAGCGGACAAATTTCTATAAATATTTTAATTTATCTTGCGTATTCTGTTACTCTTGTTTCCCTTATCACCACTACCTTCACCTCGCCAGGATAATTTAATTCTTCCTCAATATTCTTTGCAATTTCCTGAGCTAATTTTTTAGATTCAAAATCGTCAACTTCATCATTTTTGACAAATACCCTAATCTCCCTACCAGCTTCAAGGGCATAAGCATTTTTTACCCCTGGAAAACGTTTAGCAATATTTTCCAATTCCTCTAAACGTTTTAAATAATTTTCAGTGTTGTCTTTGCGAGCGCCGGGTCTTGAAGCAGAAATTGCATCAGCAGTTTGAACAAGCACTGCTTCAATACTTTCATAAGGATAATCTTCATGATGACTCTTCATTGCTTTTATCACTTCATTTTCTACCTTAAATTTTTCTAAGATCCGTATTCCAATATCAATATGAGAACCCTCAACTTGCCAATCAACGGCTTTTCCAATGTCGTGCAAAAGTCCTGCTTTAGCTGCTATTTTTGAATCAGCACCTATTTCTTCCGCTAAGCTTTTTGCCAAGATAGACACCTCTATACTATGATCCAAAACATTTTGACCAAAACTAGTTCTAAATTTTAATCTGCCTAAAAGTTGATGAAGCTTTGGATCAAGATCAAAAACCTCAACTTTATAAGCAGCTTCTTTACCAATTTTTTGAATTTTTTCTGGTATTTTTTCCTGTACGTCTTTGACAATCTCTTCTATTCTTGACGGTTGTATTCTACCGTCTTTTATAAGCCGTTCAAGAGCAATTTTAGCAATTTCTCGACGTAATGGATCAAAAGATGAGAGGAAAACAACATTTGGCGTTTCGTCTACCATTAGCTCAACACCAGTTGCTTCTTCAAACGCCTTGATGTTTCTTCCTTCTTTACCAATAATTCTTCCTTTTATTTCATCATCAGGCAAAGAAACAATAGTTGTGGTTAGCTCTGTAATGGATGAAGACGGCAATCGTTGAACAGCAAAACTTAATACTTCTTTTGCTCTTTGTTGAATTTTTTCCTCGCCTTCTTTTTCCAATCGTGAAAGTTTTTGTTCAAATTCTTTTTGATATTCTTTTTGGGTTTCAGCAAATATCTCTTTTTTTGCCTCTTCTTTTGAAATGCCGCTTATTCTTTCCAACTCTTGTTTTTTTTGAGAAATAATCTTATCAATTTCTCCTCTCAATCTTGCCAATTCTCTTTTTTCTCTTAAAAGGTTTTTCTCTTTCTCTTCAAAATCAGCAATTTTCTGATCCAAAATACCTTGTCTTCTCTCTAATTGCCTTTCCAAAACCATTAATTCTCTTTCTCTGTCTTCTATCTTTTTTCGTGTTTGCTCAGACAGAGAAAAGGCCTTCTTTTTAGCATCAAGAATAATATTTTGGGCCTCTGTCTTTGCCTCAGATAATTTTTCCTGAATGGTCCTTTCAATTGAGCCTGCTTGAAACTTAGCAACGCTCTGACGGGTAAAATAACCAAGAACAGCCCCAACACCAAGCGAAGCTGCTCCTAAAATTAAAAGTATGTATTCTGTCATAAAACATAAAATGATTAATAACTAATTATTTAATTTCTAATTGACTTAATTAAGCCCCAATAACTAATCTAAAATGACTAAAATAAACTGGATTTTAGATAATTAGGACTTATTTAGACATTAGATTAACTTTGACATTTAACATTATTATACTATCACATTGACATTTTTTTGTCAAAAAAGTAAAATAAGGTATTCAAAAGTATTAATTTACCTGCGAGCCCGCTCGTCCTATTGAACATATTTGAATATTGATATCCGTAGCAATTGATGAATTAAGTTTTCCTTTCGCTTGCGCGCGGATATTTGAATCACATTTTATGAAAAAAGTTATTCTTATTGTACTAGATGGTTGGGGTATAGCGCCCCCTCAACCAGGAAATGCCCCATCGCAAGCCAATATACCTGCGATTAAAAACATTGAGGAATATTATCCAGCAACCATTTTGCACGCTTCAGGAATTAATGTTGGACTCCCCTGGTGGGAAGAAGGAAACAGCGAAGTAGGCCATTTAACAATGGGGTGCGGACAGATCATTTATCAGTATCTGCCAAGAATTATTACTGCCATTCAAAATGGTTCTTTTTTTGAAAATCCCGCTTTGATTGAAACTATTAACTATGTAAAGGAAAAAAACTCCCGACTGCATTTAATGGGGTTAGTTTCTTCAGGCGCAATTCATAGCTATATTGATCATTTGTATGCCCTGCTCGATCTTTGCAAAAAAAACAATATAGAAAAAGTGTTTTTGCATGTTTTTACAGACGGAAGAGACACTCCTCAAAAAGAAGCGGTAATTTTTTTGCAAAACCTCAATCAGCGACTTCAGCAAGGCAAGCTGGGAGAGATTGCTACTGTTTGTGGCAGGTCCTTTGCAATGGATAGAGATGAAAACTGGGACAGAATTAAAAAAGTTTATCAATGTCTTACCGAAGGAGAGGGAAAGCATATTTCTAATCTTACTCAGTATCTTGAAAACTCTTACCAAATGGGCATTACTGATGAATATATTGAACCAGCCGTACTTAATCCAGAAGGAATTATCAAAAAAAATGATGGTGTAATATTCTTTAATTTTAGAGAAGATCGAGCAAAAGAGTTAACAAGGGTATTTGTAGAAGAAAATTTTAAGGGCTTTGAAAGAAAAATAAGATTTAATATTGGCGGTGAAAAACCTGACTTGTGTTTTGCCACAATGACAAAATATCTAGAAAATAATCCCTATATTAAAGTGGCTTTTGAACCCCCAAAAATAGAAAACACTCTGGGCAAGGTTATTTCAGACGCTGGATTTTTTCAATTAAGAATTGCTGAAACAGAAAAATATGCTCATGTCACTTATTTTTTTAACGGTTTAAAAGAAAAACCCTTTCCTGGTGAGGATAGGGTTATTATTCCTTCAGTGGGAGGACCACATTATGATAAAAATCCAGAAATGCGAGCTCTCACTATTACTGAAAAAGTAATAGAAGAAATGAAGAAAGAAAAATATCAATTTATATTAGTAAATTTTGCCAATGCTGATATGGTGGGACATACCGGAAATTTAAAAGCAGCCATTAAGGCAGCAGAAATATTAGATGGTTGTGTTAAAAAAATAACTGAAGAGTCGAAAAATAAATATGTAACAATGATCACCGCTGACCATGGCAATTTTGAAGAGATGATCAATCAAAAAACAGGAGAAATCATTGGCGAACATAGTTCTAATCCTGTACCTTTTTACTTAGTAGATTTGAATCTTAGAAGCGAATTTCCTCAGAAAAAGGAATTGGAATTTCAAGGAGAGGCCGGTGGATTTCTTTTTGATATTGCTCCCACTATTCTTGAATACTTAGAAATTAAAAAACCAAACGAAATGACTGGCATTTCACTTCTCTCCACTTTGTTGAGATAATAGAAGATCAACCACCTTTTTTTGAAGAATTTGTTCTCTTAAATAACTTTTTAATGTTTCTTCTTGAGATTTTATTTCCTCTGCCATTTCAGGATGTTGTTTCAAAATTTTATTAATTTCCTCCTCTATCTCCTTTTCTTCTATTTTAATATTTTCCTTCTTTGCAATTTCATAAATGCACAAAAGCATTCTTGTTCTCTTTTCTGCTTCAGGTAAAAGTTCTTTTTTCAAATCATCTATTGATTTTTTAAGATGAAGAAGATATTGTTCAAAGGATATTCCCATTTGCTCGATTCTTTTTTTCAAATCATCAATCATTGCATCTCTTTCTTCTTCTATTAAAATATCAGGTAAATCAATCTTGGCTTCTTTTGCAATTTTACCCAATACTGCACTCTGCCATCGAATTTTTTCTTCTTGCCTTTTTTCTTCTAAAATTCCCTCAGAAATATTTTTTTGAAGATCTTCTTTGTTTTTAAATTTTCCCAATGATTGAGCAAACTCATCGTTTATCTCTGGTGTATCTACTTTAAAAACACCCTTCATTCTCACTTTAAAATCCAAAGGTTTGCCCTGCAATTCTTTTTGCCAAAAACTTGATGGAGCCATTAATGAAAATTCTTTTTCCTCATTTTCCCTCATTCCTAAAATTTTTTCTTCAAATCCTGGAATAAATATTGACTCGCCATTCTCTTTAGAATTTTCTCCCAAGATAAATTTTTGACCTCTAATATCTCCATTTTCAATTTTTACTCCTCCGCTTCTTATCTCATAATCTACTTCTACCTGTTTTCCCTTTGAAGCAGGCTCAAAAACCTTAACATACTTTGCTCTTGATTTTTGTAAGTAAGAAAGAGCATCTTCAACCTCTTTATCCTCTATTTTTATTTCTTTTTGAGCCTCTTCTTTTGCAATCTTTTTCCAATCAGGAAGTTCTATATTGGGGAATAAAGAAGTTTCAATAGACGCCTCAAATTCCTGCCGAGAAATTTTTTCAATTCTTGCTTGGGGCCTACCCAACACTTTTAATCCTTTTTCCTCTACTATTTTAGGAAAGGAATCATTCAAAGCAATATTAGCAGCTTCCTCTAAAATATCATTTTCATTTAATTTCTCTTTGGCAATCTCTGCAGGAACTTTGCCCGGACGAAAACCTGGCAAATTTAATGTTTTTGCTAGGTTCTCAGTAGCTTTTAGTAAATAAGGCGAGAATTCCTCGCCTGTCAATCTTAATTTAATTTTTACTTTTGATTTTGGTAGATTTTCAATTTGTACTTCCATAATAAATTTTATTCTTATTTAAATAAATTTAAAATTGCGCGTATCGGTTTTAAAGTTTATAAAAACAACGCGTTTTATTTTTTAATAATCTTATCTACTATGCCATAAGCCTTTGCTTCCTCTGGCGTAAGAAAAAAATCTCTATCGGTATCTTTTTCAATTTTTTTTAATGGCTGACCCGTATGTTTTGATAAAATCTTGTTTATTCTGTCCCTAATCTTAAGAATGTGTTTTGCTGAAATTTCAATTTCTACTGCCTGTCCACCCGCTTCCCCCATCACTTGATGAATCATAATTTCTGAATTAGGCAAAGCAAATCTTTTACCTTTTTGACCAGCAGCTAAAAGAACTGCTGCCATTGATGCTGCCATACCCACACAAATTGTTGAAACATCACACTTGATATATTCCATTGTATCGTAAATGGCTAATCCTGCCGTAACTGAGCCACCCGGACTATTTAAATAAAGTTTAATATCCCTTTTAGAATCCTGACTTTCCAAAAACAATAATTGAGCAATCACTGCATTAGCCACATCATCGGTAATTTGACCACCTAAAAAAATAATCCGCTCCTTTAAAAGTCGGGAATAAATATCGTATGCGCGTTCTCCTTCAGGAGATTTTTCTATAACCGTTGGAATTAGATTCATATTTTTTAAAAATTAATTATATAATTTATATAAAGCAGTTTATATATTATCTTTTTTAAATAAAAAAGTCAAATTTTTTGCAATGTCAACAAAATTTATAAAAATATCCCCGTCGAGACGATTAAGAGAATTAAAACGGAAAAAAATGTAATTTAATTTTTAAGCATTGTGCTTTATCTCAATAACATCTCCGTCTTGGACTATATAATCTTTCCCTTCAGTGCGAATTAATCCCTTTTCTCTTGCCGCGGCAAATCCACCGGCTTTGATTAAATCTTCCCAATTAATTACCTCAGCTTTGATAAAATTCTTCTCAAAATCAGAATGAATAACACCACCGGCTTGAGGCGCTTTTGTTCCTTTTTTTATTGTCCAAGCACGTGTCTCATCTTCTCCAGTAGTAAAAAAGGTAATCAGGCCCAAAATTTCATAAGATTTTTTAATTAAAAGATCAAGTTCTGTTTTTTCAGGTAATTCTAATTCTTTTCTTTCTTTGCTGGACAAACCCGCTGCTTCAAACTCTGTTAAAAGATCTATTATTAAAAAAGGCCAATTGTGATTTTTAAATTCATCAATCACATCTTGAGGAACTTCTTCGTCTTTACCGTTTAAAAGATAAAGTCGCGGTTTTGCAGTTAACAGTTGATAGTTTTTTAACTCTTCAAATTCCTTTTCTTTAAACTCTTTTTCTTTGAACTCAAAAAGAACCTTGCCTTCTTCCAAAATTTTTTTTGCTTTTAGAAGTGTTTCATTTTCCTTTATTGCTTCTTTGTCTCCTCTCCTTATGCCTCCTTCTAAACTTTTTAATCTTTTTTCTACTGTCTCAAGGTCTTTTAAAATCAACTCAGTGTCCAAAATTTCTTTATCGTTAAAGGGATTAATGCTATCTTGGGTATTTATAATTTTATTGTCAGAAAAAGCACGCAAAACATAGAGAATAGCATCAACCTCTCTAATATTAGCTAAAAACTGATTACCCAAACCCTCTCCTCTGCTTGCGCCCTTTACCAAGCCAGCAATATCAATAAAATCAACAGTGGCATATATTTTCTTTTTTGATTTTGTCAACTCAGCAAGTTTATCAACCCTCACATCTGGCACAGCAACAACACCCACATTTGGATCAATAGTGCAAAAAGGATAATTGGCCCTATCCACCTGTTTTTTAGTTAGTGTTTGAAATAAAGTTGACTTGCCTACATTGGGCAAACCAACAATTCCAATAGAAAGAGACATAGCAATTTAATTTTAAATTTTTAATTTCTAATTTTTA
>DAOPTN010000018.1:0-10309 GCA_035349995.1 Candidatus Pacearchaeota archaeon | reverse complement strand
GCCAGGTGAGTAAATAAAGGTTGAAATGTTGCGTTAATTTCTTGAACTTAAGCAAGAATAAGATTTGATAATATTTTTACTATGGAAGATGAAAAAGTTGAAAAAATTATTGAAGAATATGATAAATATGCCCGGCAAAACGGGTTTAGTTTAAATTCCAATAAAAAAGTGGTAGAAGGCATTGTGAAGGGATTGCTTAAAAATGAAGAAAAATACGGTGCCCGTTATTGTCCCTGCAGAAGAGTGAGTGGCTATTTAGAAAAAGATAAAGCAAAGATTTGTCCTTGCAGTTGGCATCGTAAAGAAATTGTAAAATACGGACACTGTCTTTGCTGTTTGTTTGTAAAGAATTAACATTAGATATTTTTCTTGTGTCAAATATTCTTACTCAACTAATAAATATTTGTTTACTCTTATTGGTGGTGTTACTTCCGGCAAGTTCTTTGTCTCTTTATTTTAATATTCATCCGGCAGTAATTATTATTTTTTTGCTTTTTTTATTGGTGATCATCCGCGATCATAAAGCGATTTTCAGTGGAGCGTTTTGGAAAGAAAACAAAAAAATTGCGCCTCTAATTTTTTTGTTTTCTTTGCTCTTTTTACAATCTCTCCTCTCGTTGATATTTGCGCCTCAGATGCCTCCTTCTGCCTATGATTTTGGCGTTGGCGGATTTGAATCACCAAATCTTATTCGTTATTATGGCATTTTTACTCTTTTAAAATCATTGCTTTTAGGGGGATTGATGGCGGTAATTATAAAAAAAGATGATTTTTTAAAGATTATCAATCTTCATATTTTAACCTCAGTAATTTTTTCCTTATTTGGAATTATTAATTTTTTGACATATTGTGTTTTTCAGGTATCGTCATTTGATTTTGGTATAATGGGTGGAAGAGTAAAATCAATTAGTGTTGAGCCCCAGGCTTTTGCGAGTTATCTTTTAACAGTGATTCCGTTTTTGATTTTTGGATTGTGCGCAAAGAAAACAATGTTTTTTAAAAAAGGGTTATTGTGGGCATTTTTAATTATTGATCTTTTTGCTTTTATTTTGACATTTTCAACCGGCGGTTTGATTGCATTTTTGGCAATAATTGTTTGTTTTTATCTTTTATTAACTGTAAAAAACTTTCGTCAGTATCTATCTTTTAAAAATATAAAAATTTTTACGGTTTTTCTTTTGCTGTTGTTTGTATTTGCTTTAACCATAGGAAAAGAAGAGATGACCCTAATGTTGCAAAAGTTTGGAACTAAAGAATCGCCTTCTTTTTCTGGCAGATGGGATAGTTGGCAGGCCGGCATTGAAATGATAAAGTCCAGACCTCTTTTTGGAGTGGGACCAGAAAGTTATGGATATTTTTTCAAAGAATATAGTGATGCTCCCGTGCCTCAACCCACCATTGGCGGACCTGGTGCTCCAGCTGTTATTTTGCCTCTGCCGCAAAATTTGTTAATTGGTACAGCTGCCAATATTGGTATTTTAGGAGCTGTGTTTTTTCTTTTGATTTTTTTATACCCTGTTATAAAATTATGGCAGCAGATTAAAAGTAAAGAACATACAAACAATAGTGTTCCTATAATAGCTGTTTCCTTGTTGCTGGTGCTGGTGGGGTTGCTTGTTCAAAATCTAGCTTTTTGGACGCCCTATGCTTTCTTCTTGTGGTTTTTTATAGGATTAGCAGGGGCATTTATTAATTCGTATTCTTAATTATTATTATGCGTATTGCTATTGATGCAAGAGTTATTGAAAGAAGAATGAGCGGTATCGCAAGGTATCTTCTTGGTTTTTTAGAATATCTTTCTTGTTCTGATAACAAAAATCAGTATTTTCTATTTTGTTATGAGGAACTTTCGCGGTTTAAAAAATTGGGATATAAAATTATTGCCACAGGAAAAAATAAATTTTTGCCTGATAAAATTTATAATCTTTATTGGCAGGAATTTATTTTGCCGTCGCTTTTAAAAGAACACAAAATTGATGTTTTTTTCAACCCCAATCATTATTTGCCTTTAAGAAAAATTTCATCAAGAGGAGCGATTACTATTCACGACTTGGCGCATAAGATTGATCCATCGTATAAAAGTTTTATTTATCGGTTTTTATATTTAGAAAAAATTTTACCAAAATCAATAAAAAAAGCAGATTTGATTTTAACAGTTTCAGAAAGTTCTAAAAAGGATATTTTAAAATATTACGGAAATTTAATCTTGAAAGACAACATTAAAGTGATTTATCCATCGACCGATGAAAGATTTGGATCTAATAATTACTTACAAAATTACGAATTAGTTACGAATATAAAAAAGAAATATTGTTTGCCAGAGGAATTTATTTTGTATGTGGGAAGAATTGAAAAAAGAAAAAACATTGAAGGGATCTTTAAAATTGCCGCTTTGTTGCCTGAAAAAAGGTTTGTTTTGGTGGGCGAGGGTGGTTATAGTGGTTCCAAGGAATTATTAAAAAAAATAAAAGAGCAAAAGAATATTAATCATTTGAAATTTGTTGATGATGAAGATTTGCCCCATATTTATAACCTCGCAAAGATATTTCTATTTCCTTCTTTTTATGAGGGTTTTGGGTTGCCGGTTTTAGAAGCAATGAAATCTGGTTTGCCTGTTTTGACCTCAAACACCTCTTCTTTGCCGGAAGTAGTTGGCGAGGGTGGGATAATGCATGGTCCTAATGATTATCAAGAATTTGTTAAAGATATTAGGAAGCTGTTTGAAGATGAAAAATTTTATCAAGAGATGAAAAAACGAGCAATTGCTCAGGCTGGAAAATTTAATTGGAAAAAATCAACAGAAGAATTAGTGGAAGTATTCGAGAAGTCATTTGGCAAGGAGAAGATTCTATGTTAAAATATTTTCTAAACTAAAAATATGCAAATTAATACTGATTCCCAAAAAATAAATGAACTTTTGACCCGAGGAGTGGAACAGATTATTGAGAAAGAAAGCTTAAGAAAAAAATTAAAATCCGGACGTCAATTACGGATAAAGTTTGGTATTGATCCCACTGCTCCTGATATTCATTTGGGCAATGCAGTAATTTTGTGGAAATTAAGGGATTTTCAAGATTTAGGACATAAGATTATTTTAATTATTGGTGATTTTACTGCTCAAATTGGTGATCCTACAGGAAAATTAAGTACAAGAAAAATGCTTACTCAGCAAGAGATCGAAGAAAATATGAAAAACTATAAAAACCAGATAGGCAAAATTTTAGATGTTAAGAAAATTAAAATAGTTTACAATAGCGATCATTTAGGAAAATTAACCCTTGCAGATATTTATCAGATTTTTCATTTTTTCACAGCTAATCAAATATTAGAAAGAGACATGTTTCAAGAAAGAGAAAAAAAGGGAAAACCCATTTGGCTTCATGAGTTTTTATATCCTATATTTCAGGCCTATGATTCGGCAGCTATTAAGGCAGATGTTGAGATTGGTGGTAGTGATCAATTGTTTAATATGACAATGGGAAGACAACTTCAACCACATTTTGGGCAAGACCCTCAGGATGTTATGACTATGAAACTATTAATTGGAACTGACGGTGAGAAGAAAATGAGTAAAAGCGTTGGAAATTATATTGGCATTCAAGAATCACCAGAGGAGCAATATGGAAAAATTATGTCTATTAAAGATGAATTGATATTAGATTATTTTGAACTTTGCACCAGAATCTCTTTAAAAAAGATAAAAGAGTTGGAAAAAGATTTAAAAGCAAAAAATGTCAATCCTCGAGACCTTAAAAGTCGTTTGGCAAAAAAAATTGTAGAGATATATCACGGAAAAACAGCAGCTAAAAAAGCTGAAAAAGAATTTAATCGAGTGTTTAAAGAAAAAAAAGTTCCTTCAAAAATGCCTGTTTTTATTGTTCCTCAAGAATCATACCCAGTTTTAAAACTTTTGGTTGAATTAAATCTAGCTCAATCAAAAAGCGAAGCCAAAAGATTGATTGAAGAGGGGGGTGTTAAAATTATAAAACCAACAATTGATAATAAACAATTAACAATAAAATTAAGGGATTGGAAAGAAGAAATTAAAATTCAAGATGAAATGATTTTGAAAGTGGGGAAAAGAAAATTTGCAAAGATTAAAAAGTCAAGTTAATAATTTAATAACGTGCTGTGTTTTAAATTATCTTATAGAAAAATTTCTAACACGGTAAAAAAAATATGAAGAACATTGATTTGGTAGTAGGGGAAACTGCAAGTTTGCCTCAAGAAATAATAAATAAATATCAGATGGCATTTGTGCCATATTTGGTTGATTGGTCTGAAGGCAATGATTTGCCAGGCGAGAATATTTTTCAAAAGATGAGAGAGGCCGATAAACGTGGCATTAAAACCCCTCCCAAAACCTCTCAACCCTCTCCCTGGACTTTTAAAAAAATTTTTGAAGAGGAATTATTAAAAAGTGAAAATCTTCTTTGTATCACCCTATCTTCAAAATTATCCGGCGGTTATAATTCAGCGATCCAGGCAAGAAAGATGCTTACTGATTCTGATCAGCCAAGAGTACACATAGTTGATTGTTTTAATGTCAGTGCTGGCGAAGGACTGTTTGATTTAAAAGCAATTGATTTAATCAATGAAGGAAAAGATATTGAAGAGGTGGTAAAAGAAATAAAAAAATTTATTCATAATGTTCATTTGTTTGGTATGGTAGAAGACCCAAAATGGTTAGAGGCAGGAGGCAGGATGTCCCATCCTTTGGCGGTTTTAGTAAGACAAATGGCAAAGATTGGAATGAGGCCGTTAATAGGGATCAAAGAAGGCGTGGTAATCTCAGTTGCCCTAAAAATGCAGGCAAAGGACGTACCTACGGCATTGTTTAAGGAGCTTCAAAAAGAAACCAATGAGTTGAGGGAAAAAGGAAAAAAGATAAAAGTAGCTATTACTCACGCTGACAATTCTCAAGGCGCCCAAGAATTACAAGATTTGATTGAAAGCAATTTAAACAATGTTGAAATTGCTTTTGTAAGCCTGATTGATTCCATTATTGGTGTTCATGTGGGGCCTGGGACGATTATCTGCGCTTGGTGCGAGGCATAGTGTTTGAATTTACTTTGCAGATTCTATCCGAAAATGCGCATTCAATAATATTCTAATCAGTCAGATAAATTCACAGATATTGTGTTCTATGGAAATTTTATGGACAAAACATTCCCTTGACAAAATGAAATTTTACGGTTTATCAAAGCAGCGCGTAAAAAGAGTTTTAAGAAATCCAAAGAGAATTGAAGAAGGGATTGCACCAGGAACTATTGCCTTAATGCAACCAGCCGGTTCAAAAAAACGACCATCAGAAATTTGGTTGATGTATGTGCTCACACCCAGCTCTAGTAAGATTATTATTTCTTGTTGGCGCTATCCCGGTGTAAGTCCAGTGAACAAAGAAATTCCTCTTCCAGAAGGAATGCAGTTAGAAATTGAAAAAGAATTAAAAAAGTTAAAAGTTGATAAAGACAGATAATTTCTTTTTTCCATTTAACTCCTTCCATTTATTTTATTTATTAAAAAATGTCTCGTTACAAGGTTAAAACTCAATTTAAAGAAGAACTTGAACCAGAAGAAATTCTGCTTGATTCAGAAGAAAAAAAGAAAGAAGAAAAAGGACGGCTTGAACTTCCCATCAAGGCATCTGTCTTCTCTACGATTTTTCTTTTGTTTTTATTTTTATTTCTGGTGCTTTTTGTAAGAGTATTTTTTTTAACAGCAGTAGAAGGAAAAGAATATGCTGAGCAGGCAGAAAAAAATTATTTAAGGATTTTTTATGTGGCTGCTCCACGAGGTGAAATTTATTCAAGCGATGGAGTATTGCTGGCTGGAAATATTGAAAAGGAAATGACAGAAACTGACGATCAGAACAATATTTTTAAAAAAGAATATATTCGCACTTATCCTGATGGGATTATTTTTGCTCATGTATTGGGTTATTTGAATTCTGTTGACTTGGATGATCTTGAAGCAGATTCTTATTATCAACTTAATGATAAAATTGGAAGAGAAGGCATAGAAAGTAAGTACGAGAATTTTTTGCGTGGAGAAAAAGGACGAATAGACAAAGTAGTCAACGCCAAGGGAAATCTTATTGAAGGATCAGAAAAAATTGTTTCACAGCCGGTGCAGGGAGATAAACTTGTTTTGAATATTAATGCTGGGCTTCAAAAGAAACTTTATGAGACCATAAAAAAAAGAGTGCCTGATAAAAACGCCAGTGCCATTGCCCTGGATCCCCAAACCGGCAAGATTTTAGCTCTGGTTTCTATCCCTAGTTACGATAATAATTCTGTTCCCTCTACACAAGGTTCATTTTTTAATCGGACTATTGCTGGGAAATACCCTTCTGGTTCAATCATTAAACCTTTAATTGCTGCGGCTGGACTTGAAGAGGACATTATTACTCCTCAAACAAAAATAAATTGTCAAGGAAAAATTTTAATTCCTGGCACGTCTGTTTTTAAAAATGATTGGAAAGTTCATGGTATTACTGATTTAAATAAGGCACTAGCAGAATCCTGTAATATTTATTTTTTTGGTGTTGGAGGAGGATATGGAGATATTCAGGGATTAGGAATGCAAAAAATTAAAAAATACTTAGATCTGTTTTATATTGAAGACAAGCTGGGAATTGATCTGCCTGGAGAAAAAGTAGGGTTTGTGCCAACAGAAGAGTGGTTTAATAAGAGCCGCGTAACTGAAGAAGGGCGTTTCTGGTCAATAGATGATGTTTATAATGCTTCGATCGGTCAGGGATTTTTTGAAGCTACTCCTTTACATATGGCTGTTGCTCTTTCTGCTATTGCCAATGGTGGAAAAATCTATCAACCTCAGATTGTTAATGAGATTTTAAGCATTGACGGCATTGTAAAAGAAACCGTAGAGCCAAAAATTTTAAATGAGAAATTTATTTCTTCAGAAAATATTAAGGCAGTGAAAGAAGGAATGAGACAGTGTGTTGTTTCTTCCACGGGCTCTTGCCGTCAGCTAATATCCTTGCCAGTAACCTCAGGCGGAAAAACCGGTACTGCTGAAACAGCAGGAGATCAAGAACCCCATGCTTGGTTTGTTTCTTTTGCTCCCTATGAGAACCCTGAAATATTTCTTTTGGTGATGGTAGAAAATGGTGGCGGTGGTGAAAAAGTGTCTGCCCCCATTGCTAAAGAAGTATTAGAGTGGTACTTTCAAAATCAATCATTGCCATAAAAATTAAAAATATGACATTTAAAGAATATCAAAAACTTTCAAAAAAAACAGCAATTTATCCCAATAAGGGTTGTAATTTTATTTATCCTACTTTGGGTTTGGCGGGCGAAGCAGGTGAGGTGGCAGAAAAGATAAAAAAAGTGATAAGGGATGATGAAGGATTAATAAATGATTTGAAAAAGAAAGAAATTTCAAAAGAGTTAGGAGATGTTTTATGGTATGTGTCTCAAATCGCAACAGAACTAAATCTTTCTTTGCAAGACATTGCCTTGGGCAATCTTCAAAAATTAAAATCGCGTCAGAAAAGAAATAAACTTTCAGGCGATGGTGACAATAGATAAATTTTAAATTTATGGTGACAGAAGTAATAAAAAATCGACGTTCAGTAAGGGAGTATAAAACCAATGAGATTCCTGAAAAATACATTAATGAAATTATTAAGGCAGGACAATTTGCTCCTAGTGCGTGCAATAATCGGGCAGTGGAGTTTATTGTGATTAAAAATCAAAAGATAAAAGATGAAATTTTTAGAATTATTGGTCAAAAATTTATTAAAGAAGCACCAGTATTGATTATTCCTGCAACTGATACCAGAAAAACCAATTTTCCAATTCAGGATCTGTCGGTTGCTTCAGAAAATATGTTTTTGGAAGCTACAGCCTTGGGATTGGGAACAGTGTGGAAAGCAGTAAGCGGTGTGTGGGAAGAGAAAATTAAAGAGCTGCTTGGTGTGCCCAAAGAATACAAAATTATCAATGTAATTCCAGTAGGCCGTCCAAAAGAAAGAACATTTCCTCACAGCGAAGCAGATTTTGATCCCAAAAAAATTCACAAAGAAAAGTGGTAAATGATTTTTTCAAAATAAAAAATAAATCCTTAAAGATTTATTTATATTATTTTTTAATAATAAAAGAATTATCGTCAGCTAAATATACTGGTATTTTTTTATGATAGCAGTGGCGTGGAGAGCAGATGAGCTATCGGTTGGTAGGTAAAATATTTGTTTCAAATAATTATCGGATTGAGGTTGGTTTAAATGCGCTGTATAGCCAAAAATAATAATTCGGAGCGCTGGGAATTGAACCCAGTCTGCACCCTCCCGAAGGGTGTGTACTGCCGGTATACGACGCTCCGTATAAAGATTAATTTTATTATATTAAAAAAGCTTGCAATTATCAATTTTAAATTTTATAATAAATTAATATACAAAACATTGTATTAATTTGATAATCTTAACCCAGTAAGAAGTTTAATAAATAAGATAAGTTTCTAAAACTGGGTGAAGCCCTTGTGAGGCATTACCAAAGATTAAATTTGGAAGCCATCATAGGGAAAGGTCGATATTTTAAAAAAAGATTTGTAAAAATAAAAACATATGAAAAAGCAAGAATTTATTGAAGAAGTTGCCAAAAAAACAAAACTTCCAAAGAGCGAAGTGGCAGAGGTAGTAAATACTGGCATTGAGGTGGTTACCAAGAATATTAGTAAGGGAGTGGTATTAACTGGATTTGGTACTTTTAGTGTGTCAAAGAGAAAAGCCAGAAATGGTAGAAATCCAAAAACAGGTGAAACGATTAAAATTCCTGCAACCAAAGTACCACGGTTTAAAGCAGGAAAGGCCTTAAAGCAGGCAGTTAAATAAGGGTTTTGGAAAGTAAGGTTTTTTGATATAATCCCCCAAAGGCATACTTTCCTTTGGGGGATTATTTTAATTAGAGAGTATGAAAATAGCGAGGTCTATGAAGTTTGCTTCCTTCAGGACTCCACAAAAACTTCTTTTTTGTCCTCGTTTTTCTTTTCTCACCTTCCTTAAAGAAGGTGAGGGGTTCGGAGTTTACCTTCATCTTCTCGCTACTCTCATTTTCGTTTATATATGAAAATAGCGATATTAATGAGTGGAGGAATTGATTCTTCTTTTGCATCTTACCTACTTTTAAAGCAGGGTTTTAATATAATTGGAATCACCTTTTTACAAACGGGCAATAGCCCCAAAAAAGATTTTTTACGAGCTCAAAAAATAGCAAAAACACTTTCAATTCCTCATTTTTATTTTAATATCAAAAATGATTTTAAAAAAGAGGTTATTGTTCCGTTCCTTGAAGATTTTAAAAATGGTAAAACACCAAACCCTTGCCCAATATGCAATAAAAAAATTAAATTAGGTTTGATGATGAAAAAGGCAAAGAATCTAGGAGCAGATTATATTGCTACTGGTCACTATGCCAGAAAAAAACAACTTGCAACTAGCGATAAACAATTAGTAACTTATCAATTGCTTAAGGGAAAAGACAAAAACAAGGACCAATCGTATTTTTTATGGATGCTTTCCCAAAGAGATCTTAAAAAACTTATTTTGCCCCTGGGCGGTTTTACCAAAGAAGAAGTTTGGCAGGGGATAGAAAATTCACCACTCAAAAAGTTTTTTCAAAAAAATGAATATTATAAAGAAAGTCAGGATGTTTGTTTTTTATCCAGTCCCAGCGCTTATACAAAAGATCATTCAAAAGCAAAACTTTCAGATTTTTTAAAAAGAAATTTAAAAACAAAACCAGGTCCAATTTTAGATAAAGATGGCAAGATAATCGGCGATCATCAAGGAATTCATTTTTTTACTATTGGCCAGCGAAGCGGTCTTCATATTGGCGCGAAAAGTCCAAAACAAAATCCCTTGTATGTTGTAAAAATTGATAAGGAAAAAAATGCAGTGATTGTGGGGGAAGAAAAAGATCTATATCAAAAAGAGATTTTAATAAAGGATCTGCATTTGATTTCTGAAAAAGAAATCCAATTGCCATTAAGGGTAAAGGTTAAAATTAGAGCAAGACATAAAGCAGCAGCAGCAACTATTTTACCGTTAGAAAAAAAATTTACTGGTCAATCCAAAAATCTAAAATCTAATACCTGTTTAATATTTGATAAGCCCCAACGAGCTTTAGCGCCAGGCCAACACGCAGTTTTTTATCAAAGAAATATTCTTTTGGGAGGAGGAATAATAATGTAATAAATTCCAATGTGAAGGTGAGAGGGAAGTAATTTCAAGACAATATCCAAAAGTTACATTGGAAATTCCAAATCACAAGCACCAAAATACAAACAA
>DAOPTN010000017.1:6236-11658 GCA_035349995.1 Candidatus Pacearchaeota archaeon | reverse complement strand
TCCAAAACTCAAAGGTTGTTGAGGTATTTCAAAAGGGCTCAAAATGAGCCCTTTTGTGTTAGTTGCAATAATGAATTATTTATATTTTTACTAATCAACTATTAACCAAAGGCAGGTTTCTTTTAAAAGAAAAAACTGTCTTTTAAAAACCATGACAAAAGAAAATAATCAAAAAAATAAAAAAGAAAATTTAGATAAAATTCAGGAAGAAGAACAGAAATTTTGGAAAGAATATGCAGATTTAATGTCGATTAAAAAATATAGAGACGCTTATATCTATAGTCCGCTTTATCAGGATGAACTTAAAAAAATTAAAGAATTTTTAAATTTTAATAATAAAGAAAAGGAAAAATGGCTAGATCTGGGTTGTGGGTCTTTACCAGTAACGGAATTGATTTTGGAAGAATCAAGAGGAAATATTGAACTTTGGGGAGGAGATATTAATTTAGAACCAGCTAAAAAACGATTAGAAGAATTAAGTAATTCTCCAATAAAATTAGAATATATTGATTTGACTCGGAAATTGCCATTTCCAGATAATTTTTTTGATGGAATTGTATCAAGTAAGGTATTGCCTTATATTTCAAACTTTGAAGGCGCTGAAGGAAAAGAAGCAATAAAAAAAGTTTTCCGAGAGATATATAGAATTTTAAAACCGAAAGGAGTATTAATTTGGACTTATAACACAAAGGATTCTAATAATTTACATGGAATAATTGTTAGTATTGGTTACCTCTTGAATCCCTATGAATGGATAAAACGAAAAGTATTTTTACCTTTTTATGCAATAAAAATGATGGGGTTTTTTAAGGGCACTATTGAAAAATTAAAAAAAGGAATCTATCACTCTTTTTCCAAAGAGGAATACGAAGATTTATTAACTTCAGTCGGTTTTCGTAATTTAGAATGGAAAAGTGGTTTTGGTGATATGGTCTTAATAAATAAGGCAGAAAAATAAATTTATATGAATTTACTTGCTTATTCTGGTTTTATAAATGCTTTTTTAGTTTTCTTAATAGGAGTTTTTGTTTATTTTAAAGGTAGAAAGCATCAGGAAAATCGAGTCTTTTGTTTTTTATGTTTATCAATTGTTTGGTGGCAGACTAGTTATGGATTTTGGCAGTTAGCCACTAACGTAGAAGAATCATTATTTTTTCTTAAACTCTTGATGATTGGCAGCGTTTTTTCTGCCGTATTTCTATATCATCTTACTTTAGTTCTTTTAAACCTCGTTGAGAAAAATAAAAAGATTTTGATAGGAGCATATTTAATTACTTTTAGTCTCCTTAGTTTAATTTTTTCACCTCTTTTTATTTTAGAGACAAAAATATTTTACTTCTATCCTTATTGGCCCATAGCTGGAATAGGAGCTACTCTTAATATGGCATTTGGTTTTGTATGGGCTATTTTCTCAATTTTCTTACTGGCAAAAAACTATTTCCGGTTAACTGGGGAAAGGAAATATCAAATTGGTTATTTTCTTTTAGCTCTTTTTATCGCTGCAGTAGGAGGCACTTTCAATCTTCCTCAATGGTACGGTATTGAACTGTATCCCTACGGTAACTTTATAATCTTTCTTTTTCCTTTAATTATTGCTTTTGCCATTCTTCGTTATCACCTTTTTGATATTAGGATAATCTTAACAGAACTTTTGGTGGGAATAATGGGTATCTTGCTTTTGGTCCTTCCTTTGATAGTGCCTACCAATGAGCTAAAGATTCTCGCTACTGTTCTCTTTTTATTGTTTTGTATTTTTGGTTATCTTTTAATCAAGACCACTCACGAACAAATTCAAAAGAGGGAAGAGCTTGAGAGGGCATATAATGAATTGAAAGAATTAGACGAAACAAAAACAATGTTTCTTTCTATTGCCTCTCATCAACTGAGAACACCTCTTTCTGCAATGAAAGGATATCTTTCAATGGTGCTTTCAGGTGATTACGGTGTCAAGATAGAGGGTCAAGTCAAAGAATTTCTTGAAAAGGTATATCAATCTAATGAGCGTCTTATTAATCTAGTTAATGATCTTTTAGATATTACTCGTCTTCAAATGGGTAAATTACAACTTAATTCTCAACCCGTTCAGATAGAAGAGATTGTTCAGAGTGTAGTAGATGAATTTAGTGAACCAGCTCGCCAAAAAATCTTTCTCTTGTTTTTAAAAAACCATCTGCGCCCTTGCCTAAGATTAATGTAGATCCTCAAAAAACCAGACAAGTAATTCTTAATCTTATTGATAATGCCATTAAGTACACAAAGAAAGGAGGAATCACTGTAAAAGTTCAACATAATTCCTCTACAAATTCAGAGAATGGTACTATTTTAATCACTGTCAAAGATACTGGTATAGGCCTTACCACAAAAGATATCAATAATCTTTTCCAATTATTTGAAAGAAGCGATTCTGCTGTTAAAACTCATGCTGTTGGTGTTGGTATTGGTCTTTATGCGGCCAAAGAGATTGTTAAAGCCCATAGAGGCAAGATCTGGGCAGAATCTTCCGGCAGAGACAAGGGTTCTACCTTTTATGTTGAATTACCAGTAAAGTAAAAAAGAATATTTAATTTATAAATTAAATTTGGTAGAATAGAGATATAAAGCAAATTCAATTTTTGATACAATACTTATTTACTTCCTGAATTTGTTAAAGGGTTCAATTTGTCCAAGATAAATTCTTCGACCCGATTCAGAAAAATGACTATTATTAATATTCCACTCATATAAGTTCGTTGAAAGCGAACGAAGGCGAAGATGAAAAAACTCTGTAAGAGGTAAACTTCATCGACCAAGGATACAGTGTTAAATTTTTGAATTTAAATAAAGTATAAACAACATTTATAGATATAAAAATGCAAAAACAATATAATCCTCAAAAAGTTGAAAAAGAAATTTATTCTTTTTGGAAAAAAGAAAAAATTTATAAATTTAATCCTAAGAAAAAAGGGTCGTTTTTTGCTGTTGATACGCCACCGCCAACGGTTAGCGGTAAAATGCATTTAGGACACGCTTTTTCTTATTCTCAACAAGATTTTATTGTAAGATATCATCGTTTAAAAGGAGAAAATATTTTTTATCCCTTTGGGACTGATGACAATGGATTACCTACTGAAAAATTGGTTGAAAAATTAAACAATGTTAAAATTTTTGATTTCGAAAGAGAAGAATTTACCCATTTATGTCAAAAAACTCTTCGAGAAATAAGGCCAGATTTTGTGAAGGATTGGAGGAAAATTGGAATATCATCTGATTTTGATCTTTGTTATTCTACCATTGATAAGAATGTTCAAAGATTAAGTCAGCGATTTTTTATTGATCTTTATCGAAGGGGGCGGGCTTATCGTAAAAAATCACCAACTCTTTGGTGCCCTAAATGTCAAACTGCCATTGCTCAAGCTGATCTTGAAGATAAAAGCGAAGAAACATTTTTTAATTATATTTATTTTCAATTAGAAAATGGAGAAAAAATTATTATTGCTACAACTCGTCCAGAATTGTTAGCAAGTTGCATTGCTGTGTTTGTAAACCCAAATGACAAAAGATATAAAAAATTAATAAACAAAAACGTTATTGTTCCAATTTTTGGCCAAAAGGTTAAAATTTATAGTGATAGAAGAGTTGACCCACTAAAGGGGACGGGTATTGTGATGTGCTGTACTTTTGGGGACACAACTGACATTGATTGGTATATTGATTATCAATTGCCGGTTCAAGTTTCTATTAATAAAAATGGAACAATGAATGAATTTGCAGGTTCTTATAAGGGCTTAGGAATTGAAGATGCCCGTAAAAAAATTATTAGTGATTTTGAAAAAAAAGGATTACTTTTTAAAAAAGAAAAAATTGAACACATTGTAAATACTCATGAGCGTTGTGGAACAAAAATAGAAATTTTAGATACCACTCAATGGTTTATAAAATATCTTGATTTTAAAAACGATTTTCTTTCAATGGGAAGGAAAATAAAATGGCACCCAAGTTATATGCGAAAGCGCTATGAAAATTGGGTAAAGGGATTGCGTTGGGATTGGTGTATTTCTCGTCAAAGATATTTTGGTATTCCTTTTCCAGTGTGGTATTGTCAAAAATGTGGCAAGGTTAAATTAGCACAAATAAAAGATTTGCCGGTTGATCCACTTCATACCAAGCCAAAAACAAAATGTACCTGCGGTAGTAATAAATTTATTCCAGAGAGTGATGTTCTTGATACTTGGGCAACAAGTTCTTTAAGTCCTCAAATTGCTCTTCAATTAATAAAAAATAAAAATTTAGAGAAAAAATTATTTCCAATGTCTTTGCGCCCTCAAGCCCATGATATTATTAATTTTTGGCTTTTCTATACGATTGCTCGTTCAAAAATTCACTTTAATAAAATTCCTTGGAAAGAAATAATGATTTCTGGTTTTGTTTTGGATTCAAAAGGGGAAAAAATGTCAAAGAGTAAGGGTAATGTGGTGGCACCTCAAGAAGTGACTGAAAAATACGGAGCTGATGTTTTAAGACACTGGGCAGCAAAAGCGGGACCGGGAGAAGATATTCGTTGGAGCGAAGAAGAATTAAGGTCAAGCAAAAGAACAGTTATTAAGCTTTGGAATGCCTCTCGATTTTGCTTTTTGAATTTGAAAAATTTTAAGAATAAAAAGGCAAAAATTTTAGCAGACGAAGATAAATGGATTTTGGGAACTCAAGAAGAAGCTTTAAAAAAATATTGTCAATCTTTTGATAATTATGAATTTAAAAAAGCAAGAGAGACTGTTGATAATTTTTTTTGGCACGATTTTTGTGACAATTATTTGGAAATTATAAAGCCGCGACTGTATCAAGAAAATTTTAGCAATACCTCAAAAGAAAGTGCTCAAAAAACCCTTTATCTTGCATTACTTTCAATTCTTAAAATGTATTCACCCTTTATGCCCTTTATTACCGAAAAACTTTTTCAAATGTACTTTCGAGGCAAAGAGAAAGAAAAAAGCATTCATCTTTCTTTGTTACCAAAACCCCAAAAGAAATATTTAAATAAAAAAGAAATTAAAAATGTTGAAACAATTATTGAAATTATTTCAGCGATTAGAAAATATAAAAGTGAAAGGGGGTTGTCTTTAAAGCAAGAAATTGATAAATTATTAATTGATACTAATAAAAATATCAAAAAATATTTTGATTTATTAAAATCAGTAATGAATATAAAAGAAATTGAATTTTGTGAAATTAAAAAAGAAGGATTGGAGGCAGGGAAAAACGCAAAAATAAAAATTTTAAACTAATTTTGATAAAAAATATGAAAAATGCATCTTTTTCCCAAATTTTGATTATAGTAATAGTTTCTATCATTATTATTGGTGGAGGAATTTTTACTTGGCAGTATTTTGGAACAACAAAACAAGAAATAAAAGCACCAGAAGAGATAGTCGAATCAGAAGAGGTA
>DAOPTN010000017.1:0-6136 GCA_035349995.1 Candidatus Pacearchaeota archaeon | reverse complement strand
AGTATCTGAACCAGAAGAGACTATTAAAAATGGAACTACTAATTGGCAGATCTATCGAAATGAGGAGTACGGATTTGAGCTAACTTTTCCAGAGAGATGGCAAGGCTATAAAGTTGTTGAAGAGGATAGTGTTTGGGGAATTGAAACTATAAGTTTTCAATTAGAAAGGGAGGAATCGTTGGTTTCTGATAATGAATATTATGGATCAATTTTTAAAATAACTATTTTAAGTAAAGATCAATGGGAGGCACTACAACAAGAGGAAGGTCCAACGCCAGCTTATATAACTGAGAATGATAAATATGTTTTTACTATTTCTATGTGTCAAGACGATATGGGCTTTAAGGGATTTCCTGAGGATCCAGGACCGGGGAGATTTTATGAAGGCCCTATTTACGATGTAAAAACATTAATTCTACCCAGTTTTAAACTCATTGAAGCAGAATAAAAAGCGCAAATACTTTATTTGACAAAAAATATGAAAACATCAGAAAAAGAAAAAGAAATTCTTAAATTTTGGAAAAAGGAAAAAATTTTTGAAAAAGGACTTCAAAAAAGCAAAAAGAACCCCAAATTTATTTTTTACGAGGGTCCTCCTGGTGCCAACGGAAGACCTGGTCTTCATCATGTTTTGTCGCGAAGTTATAAAGACATTATTTGTCGGTATAAAGCGATGAAGGGTTTTTATGTTGAGAGAAGGGCTGGCTGGGATACCCATGGCTTGCCAGTGGAATTAGAAGTTGAAAAGCAGCTTCAGATTAAAACGAAACAAGATATTGAAAAATTGGGTATTGATAAATTTGTTGAAAACTGCAAAAACCTTGTCTGGCGCTATAAAACAGAGTGGGAAAAAATGACCGAGGAAATTGGTTTTTGGCTTGATTTTGATAACGCCTATATTACTTATGATCCACTTTATATTGAAAGTTTATGGTACACAATAAAAGAAATTTATAAAAAGGGACTTTTGTATGAAGATGAAAAAATTGTTCCTTGGTGTCCCAGATGTCAAACCTCTTTATCTTCTCATGAAGTTTCTCTAGGATATCAAAAAGTAAAAGATCCGGCAATATACATAAAATTAAAACTCAAAAATAAAGATTCAAAAGGCAACAAATTCAACACTCAACAAAATCAAAGTGAGGCAAGAAATAAAAATAAAATTTTCAATAACCATTCAAAATCTAACATTTATTTTTTGGCCTGGACAACTACACCCTGGACATTGCCTGGCAATATGGCATTGGCAGTAAATTCTAGGATTGATTATGTGTTAATGGAAAACGAAGGGGAGCAATTTATATTAGCGAAAGAAAGAATAAAATATCTTTTTAAAGATGAAAGTAAATTTCATATTATTAAAGAATTTAAGGGAAAGGATCTTGTTGGCTTGGAATATGAACCATTATATCAAACTCCAAACCTCGACTTTCAAACTCCAAATCAATCCAAAATCTATTACGTTGTTGCTGGTGATTTTGTTTCCACTGATGAGGGAACTGGCATTGTGCATATTGCTCCGGCTTTTGGCGAGGATGATATGGCTGTTTGGCGGCAGCAAAATTCAAATTTAAAATTTTCAATTTTTAAACCCGTTGATGAACAGGGCAAAATGAAAACGTCAGGATATAAATGGGATAAATTGTTTGTTAAAGACGCTGATCCTTTAATAATCGGAGATTTAAAAAACCGTAATTTACTTTTAAAGGAAGAATTATATGAGCATGAATATCCTTTCTGTTGGAGATGTAAAAATCCACTCTTGTATTATCTTCATTCCTCTTGGTTTTTTGCTACGGAAAAAATTAAAGAAAAATTGATCAAAAATAATCAAAAAGTAAATTGGGTTCCTCCTTTCATAAAAGAAGGAAGATTTGGAAAGTGGTTAGAAGAAATTCAGGATTGGAATTTTTCAAGAGAGAGATACTGGGGAACGCCATTGCCTATTTGGAAGTGTAATAATTGTAATAATATTGAGGTAATTGGTTCTCGAGAGGATATTAGAAAACAAAAATTTTCAACAAACCGTTATTTTATTTTAAGGCATGGGTTGGCGCAACAGAATGTAAAAGGTATTCTCAGTTCTTCTTTGCAAAATAAATTTCATTTAACAAACATAGGAAAATTAGAAGTTAAAAAATCTGTTTTAAAATTAAAAAAATTATTGGGTAAAGAAAAATTAGATATTATTTTTTCTTCTGATATTCAAAGGTGTAAAGAAACATCAGAAATTGTTTCAAGGGAATTAGGAACAAAAGTAATTTTTTCTTCAAAATTGCGAGAATTGAATTTTGGAGAATATGATGGATCTACGGTTGAAAAATACCGAAATGATTTTCCTTTTAGCATTTTAAGATTTGAAAAACGTTTGCCCAAGGGTGAAAGCTGGAATGATTGTAAATTGAGAATGTTAAAGTTTATAAATAATGTTGAAAAGAAGTACCAAAATAAAAATATTTTAATTGTCAGTCATGGCGATCCCTTGTGGCTATTGGAAAGCGTAATGAAAGGATTGAATAATGAAGAAATATTAAAATCAAGAGACAAAATAATGATGAGCAAAGGTGAGCTAAGGGAGATCGAAATGAAAAAATTTCCTTACAACAAAAAAGGAGAATTAGATTTTCACCGTCCTTTTGTTGATGAAATAGAATTTTATTGTCCCAATTGTAAAAGAAAAAAGATGCAACGAGTAAAGGAAGTGGGTGATGTTTGGTTTGATTCTGGTGCAATGCCCTTTGCTCAAAATTATTGGCCGTTTAGTCAGCCCAAAAATAAAAAATCAAAGCCACCAGAATTATTTCCTGCAAATTTTATTTGTGAAGGAATAGATCAAACACGAGGGTGGTTTTACACGTTATTAGCGGTTTCCTCGCTTTTGGGTTTTTCCACTCCATATAAAAATGTTTTAGTTCTGGGATTGGTTCTAGATAAAAAGGGTAAAAAAATGTCAAAGTCAAAAGGAAATGCAGTTTTTCCGGAAGAAATGATTAATAAATATGGTGCTGATGCTATTAGATTTTATTTTTTTACTGTTAATCAACCTTGGGAAGGAAAAAGATTTGATGAAAAAGATCTAAGAAAAACCTATAATCGTTTTATTTTAACTGTTGAAAACCTGCTTAATTTTCTTTTGCTTTATACAAAAAAATCAAAAGCGTCTTCAACAGAGATAAAAAACATTTTAGATAGATGGATTCTATCAAAGACGGAAAATCTTAAAAAAGATGTTGATCAACTTTTATCAAATTATGATGTAGTAAAGGCAGCACGATTGATTGAAAATTTTGTGGTTGATGATCTGTCAAATTGGTATTTAAGGAGATCAAGAGAACGACTCAAAAAAGGTGATAGGGGCACTATTTTTACCTTTAATTACGTTTTGTTAAACCTTTCATTACTGTTAGCACCATTTACACCATTTTTGAGCGAAGAAATCTACCAAAAAGTTAAAGGATTTAATTTTGAAAGGAAAAAATCAGTTCATTTAGAGAACTTTCCTCAGATAAAAAAAGAATTTCTCAATAAAAATTTAGAAGAAAAAATGAATGAAGTAAAAGAGATTGCAGCTTTGGGATTAGCTGAAAGAAAAAAATCAGGTATAAAGGTAAGACAACCAATCGCTTCGCTCAAAATCAAAAACCAAATATCGAGTTTTGCAACAACAAAACGAGATGCTCAAAGAATTTTATTCTTTTCGCGTCTCGGCCGAAGCTTCAACGGAAGAAGAGAAGAAAGTTCTCTTCGCCCATCAAAAATCAAAAATAATGAAGGGTTATTAAATTTGATTAAAGATGAGTTAAATGTTAAAGAAGTAATTTTTGATTCTAACATCAATGGAAAAGTAGAGTTAGATACTAAGATTACACCTGAATTAAAAAATGAAGGAATTTTAAGAGAAATTTTGCATCAAATTCAAGAAATGAGAAAAAGTGCTAAATTAAAACCAAAAGATAAAATTCAGATTATTTATGATTTTCCAAAAGATTTTGCTGTGATTTTCAAAAAGAATGAAGAATTAATAAAGAATTTTACACTTGCCAAAGAAATTACCACAACAAAAAAACCGCCATACCTAATAGAGCGGCAACTTAATGAAGACGGAAAGGTCTTTTGGTTAGCGATTAAGAAGGTTTAATCTCTTTCAAAAAATTCCTTAATTCTTTTTCAGAATTAAAGTTAAGCGTTAATTCTATTTTATTATTTTTCTCTCTTATTTTGAAATTATTTATTTTAAAAACTTGAAAGATTTCGTCTTGCAGTTTTTTAAGATTTAAAATTTCTTTTTTCTCTTTTTTTGATTCTGCCTTTTGTTCCAATTCTCTCACTGGTAGTTTCTTTTTGATTGTTTCCTTATAAACATCTATTTGTTTTTCTTTTGGTATTGAAAGTAGGGCACGGGCATGTCCTTCAGAAATTTCTCCTCTTTGAATTCCTTTTTGAATTTCTTCTGGCAATATTAAAAGTCGCAAGGTATTTGCTATTGATTCTCTACTTTTTCCAACCATTTTTGCTACTTCTTTTTGAGTTAAATGAAATTCCTCAATTAATTTTTTGAAAGCCAGTGCTTTTTCTAAGGGATTTAAATCTTCTCTTTGAATGTTTTCTACTAGGGAAATAGGCAATTCATTTTCTTTTGATATCTCTTTTACTATCACTGGCACTTCTTTTAATCCTATCATTTTTGAAGCTCGCAATCTGCGTTCACCAGCAATTAATTGATATTCAACCTTTTGTCCATTGGGTACATCTTTTTCAATTTTTCTTACAATAAGGGGTTGAAGTATTCCATATTTTTCAATAGAATCTGCTAACTCTTTTAGTTCTTTTTGATTAAATTCTTTTCTGGGCTGAAATGGATTAGTTTTGATTTTATCAATTTCAATCCAAAAAACACTTTCTTTTTTTTGGGAAGTCGATTTATTTATTTTTTTGGGAATTAAAGATTCAAGACCAGACATAACAATAAAATTTTTAATTTTCAATTTTAAAACAATAAAGTTTTAAATTTTAAAATTTATTATTTCTTCTGCTAAACTTTCATATGCCCTTGCGCCTTTGGATTCGGGAGCATATTGTAAGATTGTTTTACCATATTTTGGTGCTTCTGCCAATCTAATACTTCTGGGAATAACTGTTTCTAACATTTTTCCTGGAAATTTTTTTTCTGCTTCTTTGGCAATTTCTCTAGAAAGGATATTTCTTTTGTCGTACATTGTTAAAAGCCCAAATATTTGAGAGAATTCTTTATTCAGATTCCTTTTTAAAAGGTTAAAAATTTCAAATAATTCATCTAAACTTTTAAGAGCAAAAAATTCGCACTGAATAGGAACGATTACTTCATCGGCCGCTATCAACGCATTGATGGTTAAAATACCCAGTGAGGGCGGAGGATCAAGCAAAATAAAATCATAATCTTCTTTTAGGGGTGATAAAATATTGCTTAAAATATTTTCTCTGTTTTCTTTGTCTAGTAGTTCAATATTGCTTCCTGCCAGATCAGCGCTTGCCGGAGCAATGTCAAAATTAAAAAGAGAAGTAGGTTTAATAATATCTTTTAATGGCACTTGCTGGGAAAGAGCATGATAAAAATTTAAAGATAAATGCTTTAGATCAAGACCTAATGACGTAGTGGCATTGCCCTGAGGATCTAAATCACACAATAGCACTTTTTTGCCATTTTTTGTAAGAAAAGCACCCAAAGAGACAGCAGTGGTGGTTTTTCCAGAGCCCCCTTTCTCATTAATGATTGAAATAACACGAGTCATAAAATAATTTTATAAAATGCCAAATGGTTTTCTATTAAAGAATAATAGCAAATAAACTTTTTATTTTCAAGTTGAAATTTGAAGTATTTTCTGCTAAACTAAACACGTAAATTTATTAAGGGGATGTGTTGGAACTGGTAGACAAAATGGTCTCAAAAACCATTGGACTTCAAGTCCGTGAGGGTTCGACTCCCTCCATCCCCATTTCGCTAATGCCCTAATCCAGGTTCAGATAGATATTTTGTTTCTAAGTTTGTAATATGATAGCATTTAAACCAGCGTTTTATTGACAAAAAATAATGAAATATGTTATAAGGAGGTAAATAGTTCTTTAAAAATAGAAAAAGAAAGCATCTTTACGATGGAAA
>DAOPTN010000016.1:0-11734 GCA_035349995.1 Candidatus Pacearchaeota archaeon | reverse complement strand
TGATTTTGTCCAAAAGGTACCGCCAATTTTAGTCCTACGCTCGAATTTGCTTTTTTATCGAGAGAATATGACTGTTCAAAATAAATAAGTTACTTTAAACTTGGTAAAAGCCCTTGACAAATTATTTTTTATTTTTATATAATCTAAAGATAATTTTAATTTTATGGATGTTCCAGAAATTTCAATTGCTGCAGAAAAATTATTTGATGTTTTTGGTTTTCCTATAACTAATACTTTTTTATTAACTCTAATAATAGGGTTGTGTGTGGTTCTATTATCTTTTTTTGCTTTTAAAAAAAAGAAGATTATTCCCGATTCTTTGCAAAATTTTTTTGAGTGGGCTTTTGAAGCATTATTGGGATATGTGGATAGTATTACCAATGATAGAAAAAAAACATTGAAAATTTTTCCCTTGACTGCTGTTATTTTTATTATTGTTCTTTTGTCTAATCTCTTAGAAATTTTGCCGGGCATCGGCGTTTTTAATTTTTTAAGATCTCCTAGCTCTGATTTAAATTTTACATTGGCTTTGGCTGTTTTTTCAATGGTTTCAGTTCATATTTTATCTCTCCAGGACTTGGGATTTTCTAATTATATTAAAAAATATATTAGTAAAAATCCCATTTTTCTTTTTGTTGGACTTTTAGAAGGAATGGGCGAGTTGACGCGGACATTCTCTTTGGCAATTCGGCTTTTTGGGAATCTTTTGGCGGGCGAGGTGTTATTAATGATTGTTTCATTTATGCTGGCTTATGTGTTTCCTTTGCCCTTTTTGGCATTGGAGATTTTTGTTGGGTTCATTCAAGCCCTTATTTTTTCTTCTTTAATTATTATTTTTTATGTCGTCACCAGTGAAAAACCAGAACAAAGATAAATCAAATAATTTTTTTTATGCTGTTTCGTTGGGATTGGAAATGGGTTTTTTAATTGCATTGCCCTTAGTGATTTTTTTGATATTGGGTGTATTTCTTGATAAAAAGTTTGAGACCTTTCCTTTTTATTTAATTTCTGCTATAATATTAGGATTGGTTTTTACCTTCCTTGATGTTTATTATTTTATATTACCTTTTTTAACAAAAAAGTTGAAAAAATAAATATTAAAGGTCGAGAGAAATTATAGTTAATTTTTTTTAAAAAAACATATGGAAACAGAAGCTATAAAAGATTTAGCCATTGCTTTAACAATAACTATTGGAGCAATAGCCCCAGCAATTAGTATCGGCAAAATAGGATCAAAGGGACTTGAAGCAATGGGTAGAAACCCAGAAGCCGCTTCAAAAATTCAGACAGGAATGATTCTGTCTATTGCTTTTGTTGAGGCAATTGCCATTTATTGTTTGGTAGTGGCAATAATTTTAAAGTTCGTTTAATAAGTTAATTATTATCAAAATTGGTAATGATGAAAAAACATCTTTACCGTTTTGATTAAATTTTTTCAATGAATCCATTGGACACCTTCGGAATTAATTGGAAGATTTTAATTGGTCAGATTATCAACTTGATAATAGTGCTTTATTTGCTTCAGCGGTTTGCTTTTAAACCATTTTTGAAGATACTCTCAGAAAGAAGAGAAAAGATTGAAAAAGGCGTTAAATTAGCTGAGGAATCAAAAGAAAAGATAAAATTGGCTGAAGAGGAAAGGGCCAAGATTTTAAAAGAAGGAGAAGAAAAAGCAAAGCAAATCTTAAAAGAAAGTGAGGAACGAGGGAAAGAAAAAGAAAAAGAAATTTTAACCGCGGCAGAAGCACAGAGAGTAAAGATTTTAGAACAGGCTCAGCAAACGGCTCAAAAAGAGATTGAAAAACGCAAAAGAGAGTTTTCCCAAAAAAACCTTGAATTAGTATTGGCTGTGAGCGAAAAAATTTTAAAGGAAAAGATTAATTCTGAAAAAGATAAGCAAATTATCGAGAATCTTTTAACAAGCAACAATGATTAAGAAATTAGTTAAGATATTACTTTCATTAACTCAAGGTAAAAGCGACAAAGAAAAGCAAGAGATTGTAAGGGTGTTTTTAAAACTATTAGCAGAAAAAAACCAACTGCATCTTTTGCCGGCTATTTTAAAAGAATTAAAAAGAGAAGAAAAAAAACAAAAGATTGAGTTGATACTGGCAAGAAATTTTGAGCAAGAATTTTTACAGAAAATAGAAAGAGGTGTCAAAAAAACATTAGGAGAAAAAGAAATTAAACTTAGGATTGAACCTGAGATTATTGGCGGATTTTTAGCAAAAGACGAAAATTATCTCATTGATGGTTCAATCAAGGGTATTTTAAATAATTTTAAGGAAAGATTATGGACACATTTGAAATTTTAAAAAAAGAAATTGAAAACCTAGAATTAAAACCAGGAAAAGAAGAAATAGGCGAGGTGGTAGAAGTAAAAGATGGTATTGCTATGATTGCGGGATTAAAAGAAGTTGAAAGTTTTGAAATGATAAAATTTGAAACAGCAGATGTTTTAGGTGTTGCACTTAATTTGGGAGAAGATATAGTAGGTGCTATTGTACTGGGTGATTTTTCTAAGATTAGAGAGGGCGATATTGTTAAAAGAGAAAGAAAAACTCTTTCTTTGCCTGTGGGAGAAAATTTAATTGGAAGAGTTATTGATCCCTTGGGCAATCCCTTAGATGGTAAAGGAGAAATTCAGGGAACAAAATTGGCTCCCTTGGAAAAAATTGGCCCTTCGGTGGTAGAAAGAGAACCCGTAAATGAGCCCCTGCATACAGGCATTAAAATGATTGATGCTTTGATCCCTATTGGAAGAGGACAAAGAGAATTGTTTTTAGGAGACAGAACCACTGATAAATCAAATCATGCCCTAACCATTATTTTAAATCAAAAAAATGAAGCAAAAAGGCCTATTTGTATTTATTGTCCTATTGGCAAAAAAGAAGCAGAAATTGCAAGAACAGTTGAATTATTAGAAAAATATGGTGCTTTTGAGTATACAATAGTTGTTGCCGCGTCCGCTTCATTGCCCGCTTCATTATGGTATCTTGCTCCATATGCTGCTTGCGCTCAGGGTGAATATTTTATGGAAAAAGGTCAAGATGCTGTTGTGATTTACGATGATTTAACAAAACATGGTTATGCTTGGAGACAAATTGCTTTGATTTTAAGAAGACCGCCAGGCAGAGAGGCATATCCTGGAGATATTTTTTATCTTCATTCAAGGTTGTTAGAAAGGGCAGCAAAAATGCACAAGGATAAAGGGGGTGGTTCTTTAACTGCAATTCCGATTCTAGAGACCCAAGCCGGTGATATTACTGGATATATTCCTACTAATGTGATTTCTATTTGTGATGGTCAGATTTATTTTGATACATCGCTTTATTTGAAGGGTCAAAAACCAGAAGTAAATGTTGGTTTATCAGTTTCAAGGGTAGGATCAGCTGCTCAAATCAAAGCAATGAAAAAAACCGCTTCTACTCTAAAATTGGAACTGGCTCAGTTTACTGAACTAGAACAATTTGTAGAATTTATTGAAGAGGTTGATGAAGATACAAAAAAAAGTTTAAAACGAGGTGAACGAATAAGAGAAATATTAAAACAAGAAAAGTTGAAACCATTGCCCATTGAAAAAGAGATCGTATCGATATATGCTAGTACAAAAGGATTTTTAGACAATGTGCGGATCGAGGATGTTAAGAAGATTGAAAATGAATTATATGAAGTAATTGAGTTTAAAAAACCTGATATTTTCAAATCAATTAGAGAGAAGAAAGAATTAGATGATACTACTCAAGCTGCATTAGATAAGATACTTGAAGATGTAACAAAAAAATATGAAGTTGAAGGAAGTAAAAAATAAAATAAATGCCACACAGAACATTTATGGTTTGACCCAGGCGATGGAGTTGATTGCGGCAATGAAAGTGAGGAAATTAAAAAACGCAACCTTGAATTCTCGTCCTTTTGTAAGAAAATCAATAGAGCTTTTAATAAAATTAATAGAGTATCAAAAAAGTTTGCAAGAGGATGTGCAAAATAATTTGCAAGATGATAAAAAAAACAATCCTTCAGTCCTAACACAAAAAATTTTAGCTGTTGTTTTTGCCTCTGATAAAGGGTTTTGTGGAGTTTACAATAAAAACATTTTAAGGTATGCTCAACGGCAAATTGAACAATTGAAAAAGGAAGGAGAGGTAGAATTAATTACTATTGGAAAAAAAACAACTAATTTTTTTAAAACAAAAAAATACACAATTAAGATGGAATTTCCAGACATTAAAGAATTTGAAGAGAAAAAAAGGACTGATGAATTATTTAAATATCTAGAAGATTTTTATCAAAAGGGAGCGTACAAAAAAATCCTTCTTTTTGCTACCCATTATTTTACTTCTTTTGTGCAAAGTCCAAGAACAGTTCAAGTTTTTCCTGCTGATGAAAAAAAATTAAGAGAGATGATGAAAGAAACTGCAGGTAAAACTGTTTCTGAAAAAAAGATAGATTACATATTTGAGCCATCGTTTGAGGAAATTTTTGATGAAGCGCTTTCTCAATTAATGGCTGCAGAATTATATCATGCTGTTTTAGAAGCGCGAACATCAGAAGAAGCGAGTCGAATGATGGCAATGAAAAGAGCAATGGACAATGCAAAAGAAGTAATAAAAAATTTGACATTAGAATATAATAAAGCAAGGCAAGCCCAAATTACTTCTGAAGTTTCTGAAATTACTTCAGCAAAGGAAGCAATAGAATAATTAATTACAAATTACATTACATTACTAATTTAATTAAGATGGTCCTTCGATACGTCCGCCCACGGCGGGTTTACCAAGAAATAATTATTTTTTGAGTCGAATCGAAGGAATACATTGAAAGAAATGCGTCTTACAGCGGGAAAGTGCAAAGTTTACACACTTGACGTTGCGCGTTACGCTACCGCTTAACAATTTTAACAATTGACGCAATTTACTACTATGGCAAAAATTATACAAGTTTTAGGTCCTGTCGTTGATGTAGAATTTGAAGAAAAAGTACCCAAAATATTTAACGCTTTAAAAGTAGAAAGGGTTAATTTAACTTTAGAAGTGGAGCAAAATTTAGGAGAAAAAAGGGTAAGATGTTTAGCAATGGGTCCCACAGAGGGATTAAAAAGAGGAGATGAAGTAATTGATACAGGGTCTCCTATTAAAGTGCCTGTAGGTGATAAATCGCTGGGCAGGGTATTAAATGTGTTGGGTAACCCTATTGATGGTAAAGGAGAAATTGAAGCAAAAGACCTTTGGTCTATTCATCGAAAAGCTCCAAAAATGGTTGAGCAGGAAACCAAAATTGAAATTTTGGAAACAGGATTAAAAGCCATTGATTTGTTAGCGCCAATTCCCAAAGGAGGCAAGGCAGGATTATTTGGTGGCGCTGGTGTTGGAAAAACGGTGTTAATTCAAGAATTAATTCGAAATGTGGCTGAAGTTCATAAGGGCTATTCAGTTTTTACTGGCATTGGAGAGAGATCAAGGGAAGGAAACGATATTTTACTTGAAATGAAAAATGCTGGGGTGCTTAAAAATTGTGCTTTAATATTTGGACAAATGAATGAGGCACCAGGTGTAAGATTTAGAGTGCCTTCAACTGGATTAACCATTGCTGAATATTTTCGTGATGTTGAGAAGAAAGATATTCTTTTCTTTGCTGATAATATTTTTAGATTTGCCTTAGCAGGATCTGAGGTGTCGGCGTTGTTGGGAAGAATTCCTTCTCAAACCGGTTATCAACCAACTTTGTTTCAAGAAATATCAGAATTGGAAGAGAGAATTACTTCAACCAAAGAAGGATCAATTACTTCAATTCAGGCAGTTTATGTACCGGCTGATGATTTAACAGATCCTGGTGTAGTATCAGTATTTTCTCATCTTGATTCTTCCATTGTTTTATCAAGAGAGATTGCGGATCTTGGAATTTATCCGGCTGTTGATCCTCTAGAGAGTAGCTCTCAAATTCTAGACCCAAGCATTGTTGGTGAAGATCATTATTTTGTGGCCATGGAGGTAAAAAGAGTTTTAAAGAAATATCAAGACCTGAAAGATATTATTTCTATTTTGGGGATGGAGGAACTTTCGGATGAGGATCGATTAACAGTTCAGAGAGCACGAAAAATTCAAAGGTTTTTATCTCAACCCCTTCATGTGGCTGAAATTTTTACAGGGAAGAAAGGAGAGTATGTTTCTTTAAAAGATACAATTGATGGTTTTAAAAAAATTATTTCTGGTGGAGTTGACTCAATAAAAGAAGAAGATCTTTATATGAAAGGAAAGCTTGTTTAATTTTCAATTTACAGATTTACTAATTTACAATTATTACAGACTTTCTTACTGTTTTAAAAATTAAAAATTTGTAAATTCTAATTTATGTTAGTTAATATTCTTTCTTTGAATAAAATACTTTATCAGGGCGAAGCCGAATCGCTTACTGCTCCTGGAGCAAAGGGCACCTTGACCGTTTTACCTCATCACGCTCCTTTAATTACTTTTTTAGAAAAGGGAAAATTAAAATTGAAAAAAGAAAAAGAATTATTTTTTGAAATTGAAAAGGGAATTTTAGAAGTTACTCCAAGTGAGGTAAATGTATTAGTAAGTACAACTGAACATTCTTATTAGTAAATTATTTTTATTTATGGTTACAAAGACTTCATCAAAAATTTTTTGCCATGATTGTAAAAAAGAATTAAAGATTGACAAAGATAAAAAGATTGAAAATGGTGTAAGATTAACTTATGATAAAAACAGAGAAAAAATTGAAATTTTCAAATGTAAAAATTGTTATCTTGAAGATAAATCATTGAAAAATTACCAGCCCTGCGAGGTTTATTCTCGAATCGTGGGTTATTTAAGACCGGTTCAGCAATGGAACGAGGGCAAAAAACAGGAATTTAAAGAGAGAAAAGAATTTTAAATATAATAAAGGTCGAAAAAAATAAAAAGAGTTAAAAAAAATAATTATATGAAAGATCCGGTTACTGTTTCTGATCCTAATCCAGTAAAAAAAGGATCAAAGACCGAAGAAAATTTGTGGAAGGCCTTTGCTGGTGAAGCCCAAGCTAGAAACAAATATACATATTTTGCAAAAATTGCCCGTGAGGCAGGATTTGAAGCTATTGCTGCCGTGTTTGAAGAAACTGCTAAGAACGAATTAGAACATGCTAAAATGATTTGGAAATTATTGGGTCAATGGTCAAGCACAAAGGTAAATCTGAAAAAGGCAATTGAGGGAGAACATTATGAATGGTCTCAAATGTATCCTGAGTTTGAGAAAATAGCAAAAGAAGAAGGATTTAAAGACGCAGCAACATTTTTTAAAGAGGTAGCTGAAATAGAAGAACAACATGAGAAAAGATATCAAAGATTATTGGACGATATAGAAAAGAATGAGGTTTTTAAAAAGAAAAAGAAAGTAATGTGGGTTTGTCGCAATTGTGGATATGTTCATTTTGGCACAGAACCACCAAAAGAATGCCCTAACTGTCGTCATCCGCGGAGTTATTTTGAAGTAAGATGCCAATATTAAAGAAATGAAAAAATATAAAAAACAGGGCTCAACCCTGTTTTTTATATAATGATATTAATTTTTATTTAGCATTTAATACTATATTTAAAAAGCGTCAAAATTTTTATTATGCAATTGCCTGAAAAGAAATTTCAAAAAAGAGTTGAAAATTTTACTTGTGATAAATGCGGTTTTTTTGTAAAAGGAACAGGATATACTGATCATTGTCCAAATTGCCTTTGGTCAAAGCATGTAGATATAAATCCAGGAGATAGAAAAGCAAAATGTGGTGGATTAATGGAACCTGTCGGCTTAGGAAAAAAAGGAGACAAATATATTATTTATTATTATTGCCAAAGATGCGGTTATAAATTTCAAGTGAAAGTTGCGTCCAGTGACAACTTTAAGGAAATATTAAAATTGAATTCTAAAAAGATTTAAAAATCCATTATCTTTTTGCTTGCAAAAAAGATGAAAATTTAATAGAATAAAAGATACTTTTAAAAATTTCTAATTTCTAATTTCTAATTTTCATTGAATGACTAATGATTTAATTTTCAAACCTTTTTCAACGCTCGCTCGCTGTCTTTGACGCGAGCCGCAGCGTAAATGGACGAGCGTTGAAAAGAAGGTGTCATTGCGAGGTCGCCTTCGGGCGACCGTGGCAATCCCAGAGTATTCGCTCGAAATTGCTTCGTCGTCTCGCCAAAGGCGAGACTCCTCGCAAGGACCAATAAAAATTTCTAATTTATAATTATGTTTGATTTTATTTCTCAAAATATTGATATTATTTTAATTGTGATCGTTGCAGTTTTTTTGATTTGGAATATTCTTTTGGAAATAAGATTAAAAAAAGAACGTCAGCGAGTCAATTCTTTTTTTAAGGGTAAAAAAACTGAGGATCTAGAGGGAGTAATTGGAGAGATTTTAAAGAGAGAAAGGGACACAGAAAAAGAGGTTAAAGAGATTTTTAAAAAAATCAAAAAATTAAACGATGCTACTTTAAAATCTGTTCAAAAGGTAGGAGTGGTGCGATTTAATCCTTTTGAGGGAATAGGTGGTAATCAAAGTTTTTCAATAGCCTTACTCAACCAAAAAGATTGTGGTGTAGTGATTTCTTCGTATCATTCAAAAGATGCTACACGGGTTTACGCAAAACCAATTAAAAATGGTGAGTCAGAATATCCACTTTCAAAAGAAGAAGAAGAAGCAATAAAACGAGCCATAGGCTCGTAAATTCCAAATTCCAAATTCCAAACTCTAAACAAATTCTAAATTCTAATGTTTAAAATTCAAAACTATTTTTAATTTTAAATTTTGGTTATTGAAATTTATTTAGAAATTAGAAATTAGAAATTGAATTTTTTATGTTTAAGATTCCTGTTGTTGTAGTCCTGGGTCATATTGACCATGGAAAATCAAGTCTTCTTGAGGCGATCAAGAAGGAATTTAGAATTACTAAAAAAGAATCAGGCGGCATCACTCAACATATGGGTGCTTATGAGGTTGAAACCCAAGGTAAAAAAATTACCTTTATTGATACTCCTGGCCACGAGGCTTTTTCTGGAATGAGAGCAAGAGGAGCAAGCGTGGCTGACATTGCAATTTTGGTGATAGCGGCTGATGATGGAGTAAAACCTCAAACTCGAGAGGCGATTTCAGCGATCAAAAAAGCTGAAATTCCGATGGTTGTTTGTTTGAATAAAATGGACAAACCCACTGCTGATCCTCAACGGGTAAAAAGCCAACTTCAAAAGGAGAATGTTTTAGTTGAGGACTTTGGAGGAGACGTGCCAGTAGTTGAAGTTTCAGCAAAAACTGGTAAGGGCATTAATGATCTTTTAGAAATAATAAATCTTTTATGGGAAATGTCAGCAGAAAAAGAAAGAAAAAAAGAGGACACGGCAACAAAAGGATTTGTAATAGAAAGTTATCTTGATTCCTTAAGGGGTCCTACTGCCACGTTAATTTTAGAGAGTGGAGAATTAAAAATAGGAGATATAGTAGGATCTTCCTCAACTGTTGGTAAAATAAAAACATTAGAAGATTTTCAAGGCAATCCTAAAAAAATAGTTTTTCCAGGAGAGCCAGCTGTAATTACAGGGATCGAGGAAGTGCCAGGACTGGGGGAGATTTTTAAAAAATTTAATTCAATCGAAGAAGCGCAATCCCATCTCGAAAAAAAAGAAAATTTAAGTTTTGAAGCAGCACCAACAAAAGAAGGATTAAATATCATTTTAAAAACTGACGCTAGGGGGACATTGGAGGTGATCGAGAAAATTTTAAAAGACCTTGAAAAAGAAGGAGAAAAAGTAAATATTATAAAGGGAGAAGTAGGAGAAGTAAATTTTTCTGATATAAAACTATCAGAAGACCTAGATGCACAAATAATAAGTTTTCGATCCAAGGTGCCTCTGCAAGTAAAAAATTTAGCCCAACAAAGGAATATTAATATTTTAAGTTTTGAGATTGTTTATGATCTTATTGACAATGTTCGTAAACTAGTAGATCAAAAAAAGAAAAAAGCAGAAAAAAAGAGAGAAGAGGCAGGAAGAGTGAAAATTACAGATTGTTTTAAAACTCAAAGCAAAAAAGGCAAGTATCAACAAATTATTGGTGGTCAGGTAATTGATGGTGTAATTAAAAAGGGAGAAGTGGAAATAGAAAGACAAGAAAAAATCATAGGAAAGGGCAGGGTTTTAGAAATTCAAAAAGAAAGAAAAAAAATAGAAAAAGGAGATGTGGGACAACAAATTGGTATTTCTTATGAGGGAAATGTAAAAGTTAAAGAAGGAGATATTTTGATTGCCTATCAATATGTGGTTTCTTAATTAATTTTGTGAAAATAGACAATAAAAAATTTAATCGGATTAAAAAAGAAATTCAAGAAGCAAAAAGAATTTTAATATTGAGCCATCGAGCGCCCGATGGAGACGCAGTGGGTTCGTCCTTGGCACTACATACTTTTCTTAAAAGACAAAAAAAGAAGTCAGTGGTTTTTATATCTCAACCACCTCAATTTTTAAAATTTTTACCAGGATTTGATGAAATTCAACGAAAACCCTTGTTTAAAAATGATAATTTTGATTTAATTTTTGCTCTTGATTATGCAAATAAAGAACGATTAGAGAAACCGCAGGATTTTCAACTTCTTTCTCGAAAAACTATCACTATTGATCATCATATTAGTGGTAAAAGAGTAGGAAAAATTAAGATAGTAGATTCGAAAGCATCTTCAACTACTGAGGTTCTCTATTATTTTTTTAAATTTCAAAAAACAAAAATTGATAAAAAGTTAGCCACTCTTCTTTTAACAGGAATTTTAACTGATACAGTAGGCCTTTCTCAAAGTGGTCAAAATCATAGAACAGTTGAAAAAATTGTTGGAGAATTAGCAATCGCTGGCGGAGATCTTTTTAAAATAATGGCTGCTTACCAGAATTTTGATTTTAAACGGGCAAAGATCTTAGCAAAATTTCTTGAAAGGGCAGAAAGTGATGAAAAACTGAATTTAATTTATTCTTATCTTTTAAAATCTGATTTTAATGGAGAAAAAGGACTTAATTTATCTGAGCCACCAATGTTTCCTGATTTTCTTTCTAGTATTGGCGAGGCAAAGGTTTATATTACTTTAATAGAACAAAAGGACAGGATAAAGGTTTCTCTTCGTTCACGCAACGGAATAAATGTTGCTAAAATCGCTAAAAAATTTGGCGGAGGAGGTCATAAATATGCTGCTGGTTGTAAAATAAAAGGAGATATTTTTGAGGTATTAAAAAAAATCAAGAAAGAATTAAAGAAAAATTTTTAATGGGCTTTTGAAAAAAATAATTGAAAAAAGATAAAAAAGGCGTTAAAATATAAATAAAAGTAAAACCATTTTTTCTAAAAAATAATTATGGCACGGTAGCCAAGTGGCTAAGGCGACAGTCTGCAAAACTGTTATTCGTGGGTTCAATTCCCACCCGTGCCTTTATCCTGCCGAGGTGGTGGAAAGGAAGACACGAGGGACTTAAAATCCCTTGACCGCAAGGTCGTGCGGGTTCGACTCCCGCCCTCGGCACTCTTGATAAAAATAATAATGTTTGTAAGTTTCTTTTGAATTTTTATTAAAGATATGGTAATAATTTATTAGAACTATGTTTAATCTTAATTCCTTTAAATTTCCAAACCAAACATTATTATTCTTCCAAAACTCAAAGGTTGTTGAGGTATTTCAAAAGGGCTCAAAATGAGCCCTTTTTTTGTT
>DAOPTN010000015.1:0-12281 GCA_035349995.1 Candidatus Pacearchaeota archaeon | reverse complement strand
TGTAATAAAATTCTTCATATCTTTAACAAATTTTTAAATTTTGAGGGCCTTTTGAAATTAGTTTTTCTCGCGGGCGGTCTTCTTTTGGCAGGTCTTTAATTCTTAATTTATTTTGTGGCATAGGTTAACTAAAAACCTTAGTAAGATAACAATTTGATTAATGATTCAAATATATAACTCTCTTTTTGTGTTTTTATCTATACAGAATTATCACCTCCTATTTTTTGAATTTGCAATTTGGAAGTTTGTTTTGGATTGGGGATTTTTACTATTATACCTTAAAAAGGTGTTTATTACCAAGAAAATAAATATTTTTTAAACATCAAAAAAACGCTCTTTAAAAAGGGCGTTTTTTGGTATTTATTGTTTTTGGCGTAATTTTTTTTACGACTATTATTTTTTTATTTCTTCTATCTCCAGCAACCGATTATATTTTGCTACCCGTTCGCCTCTGGCTGGCGCGCCAGATTTTAATCCCCAAGCATTTGAAGCTATTGCTAAATCAGCAATAAAGGTATCATTGGTTTCTCCGCTTCGATGAGAAATAATCACTTTTATATCATTTTTTTGAGCAAAATTTATTACTTCTATCGTTTCAGACAATGTCCCAATTTGATTTGGTTTTACAATAATTCCTGAAATAAGATCTTTTTCTTTTGCCTCTTTTAATCTTTCAATATTAGTTACAGTTAAATCATCACCCACTACTAAAGTTTGATTACTAATTTGTTTTTTTAATTGAGTAAAACTATTAGGGTCATTTTCGGAAAAAGGATCTTCAAGATAAATTATTTCAAACCTGTTTGCCCAGCGTAAATATAAATCTATTAATTGTTCTGGAGAAAAATGATCTTCACCAATATTATATTTTTTACCATCAAAAAGTTGTGAAGCTGCGAGGTCTAAACCTATTTTTATTTTGTTTCTTACTAGTTTTTCGCTAACAGTTTGGGAAATGGCTTCTATTGGAAGTTGAACATTAGAGGTTTGAGGAACAAAGCCCCCTTCGTCACCTATATTCCCTTTAAAGAATTTTCCCATTTCTTGATAAATTCTTGCACCTAAGAAAACACCATCTTTTAAACTATCTCCTTTTACTATAATTAAATATTCTTGAATATCAGGGCCACCAAAGGCGTGAATTCCACCATTTACAATATTCATTAGCAAAAACGGAAAATCAGTATCTCCTGGACGATAACCTTTTAAAAAAAACTGAGACAAAAATTCGAAAAGTGGTTTTTGCTCAATTTTTGCTTGCAATTTTGCTATTGCCAATGATACGCCCAAAATAGCATTTACTCCCAAATTAGATTTGTCTCTTGTTCCATCTAGCTCAATCATTGTTTTGTCTGCTAGTTGAAAATTTACTTCTTTTCCTATTAATAAAGGCGCTATTTTTTCTTCAACATTTTTTATTGCTTTCCAAGCGGGCAAAGAAAGCGCTTCATATTTTCCCACGCTTTTACCTTCTGGCACAGCAGCTGTTGCTGTAAAATTATCACTAGCAATCTCAATCTTTACTGTGGTGTTGCTTCTTGAATTTAAAATTTCTATGGCTTTAATTCTTTTTATTTTTTCCATAAATTTGAGTTTTAAAATTTTAATAATTAGATTAATTTGGGAAATTTAAGTCTTCTTCTTCGGAATTATTATTTTCTTTACTGTCTTCTTTTAAATAAACATCCCTTGGTTTTGCACCTTGACTTGGTCCAATTATCCCATTCTCTTCAAGCATATCAAGCAATCGAGCAGCCCTAGCATAGCCAATCTTTAAACGACGCTGAAGAAGCGAAGCCGATGCTTTACCTGCTTCCATTACTACTCGTTTTGCTTCCTCATAGAGTTCATCATCTCCCCCTGGACCTCCTTGAAAAAGATCAGATTCAACTGTTTCATTGTTTAGTGTTTCTTCTAAACTCTCAGTTAATTTTTGGGTTTTTTCTTCTTGCTGGTGTTTTATTACAAAATCCACTACTCTTCTTATCTCCTCAGAAGAAACAAAGGCACTTTGCAATCTTTTTGGCTTTGCCGCTTCGCCCGATAAATACAACATATCTCCTTGACCCAACAATCTTTCTGCGCCCGCCATATCTAAAATGGTACGAGAATCAATCTGCGATGCCACCTTAAAAGCAACCCTAGAAGTAATATTTGCTTTTATAAGACCTGTTAGCACTTCAACTGATGGCCGTTGAGTAGCAAGCACTAAATGAATTCCTACTGCCCGTGACATTTGAGCCAACCTTACAATTACTGCTTCAAATTCTTTTCCTTTTGATGACATTATATCAGCCAATTCATCAATAATCAATACAATATAGGGAAGTTTTTCAAATTCTTCATTTCCTTTTGCAATTTGAATTTCAACGAATTCATTATAACTTTTAATATCTCTTTTTTTAGCGTTTTGTAAAATACTAAATCGATCCTCCATTTCTTTTGTCAACCACTTTAAAAGAGGAATAATTTTTTGGTGTTGAGTAATAGGATCGCATAAAAGATGAGGCAAAGAGGAATAAGGACTGAATTCAACTCTTTTTGGATCAACCAAAGCAAGACGCAAATCTTGCGGACCATTCCTCCAAAGCAAAGATAAAATTAAAGAGTTTAAAAATACAGTTTTACCGCTGCCTGTTGCACCAGCTACTAACAAGTGAGGCATTGAACCGATATCACCAAAATATGGCTTGCCCATTACATCTTTCCCCAATGCAATTCCTAGGGGCGGCAAAAAAAGAAATTCGGGCGAAGATAAAAGATTTGCCAATCTAACCTGAGCTCTTTTTTGATTAGGAACCTCAATTCCTACTAACGATCTACCGGGAATGGGTGCTTCAATTCTTATTGGATGAGCTGCCAAAGCCAAAGCTAAATCATTTTGCAAAGACAAAATTCTTGAAAGTTTTATTCCCTCGGCTGGTTTTAAGGTATATTGAGTTACCGAAGGACCAATACTAACCTCACCCATTTCAACATCTATTCCAAAATTATGAAATGTTCGTTTGATGATTTGAGCATTACTTCTAATATTTCCAGCGATTGCATTATTCTCCTCTCTATCAAGCAATGCCAAGGGAAGGGTTTTATAATCAACCTTTTTTACTTTTTTGATAATCGGCTCTTCTGTCTTTTCAATTTTTTCTTTGGAGATCTTTTGAGGAAGAATCTCTTTAACTTTTATCTTGGCTTTTCCTTCTTGAAGTTTTTTTAATTCTTCAAAAGAAAGATCTTTTTCTTCCTTTTTTTGTTTAGAAGAAAAAATTTTTACTTTTTTAAAAACAGAAATATTAAACAAAAGAGAAATAGAAATTAACAGCAAAGCAATAAAAAAAGCAAAGGAACCGGGGACGCCAAAATACTTTTGAGGCAAAGAAATAAGTGTTTTTCCTAAAAACCCGCCTGCGTCTTCTGAACACAATTCCAGTAAAGAAAAAATGGCGATAAAAAATAATATACCGCCACTAATAGTAGAAGGATAAGGAGAGGGACGTTCTGAGAGAAAAAATATTATCCCAATAGCAAAAAATATGATAGCAATCAGCCATGCGCCGTTACCGAAAAAAAGATAAAGGACTTTTGAAAGACTGTTACCAGCTTCGCCCCCTATCCCCAATAAAGAGAAAACAAAAAATATTCCCACAAAAGCAAAAATAACACCCCAAATACTTTTTTTTGCTTCTGGAGACAGATTAAAAAAACGAGATTGAGAGTTCTTTTTCCGCAACTGCGGTTGATTTTTATTTTTCTTTTTTTTCTTCATGAAGCGCTTTGAACCCTGTTCCAGCAGGTATTAATTTCCCTATTATAACATTTTCTTTCAATCCTCTCAATTTATCAACTTTTCCTTCTACTGCTGCCTGAATTAATACTCTTGAAGTTTCTTGAAAGGAAGCAGCAGAAAGAAAACTATCAGTAGTAAGCGCTATTTGGGTTAGTCCTAATAATATAATCTTGCCTTTTGCTTCCTCTTTTCCTTTCCTTCGTAACCGATCATTCTCTTCAAAGAAAGCGGCTTTCGAAACAATCTCTCCACGGGAAAAATTTGAATCCCCTGCTTTTGTAATTTTTAACCTAGAGAACATTTGATAAATTATTGTCTCTATATGCTTGTCATGAATAGCTACACCCTCACCAGTATATATTTTTTGAACTTCTTTTAAAATATATCGTTGGGTTTCATCAATACCCGCTACCTTGAAAAGACCTTTAAGATTTATTCTGCCCTTAAATATAGGCATTCCTGGAAAGACATCATCACCTTTTTTAACCAACAGTTCAGTTTTTACTGGCACAGAATATTCTTTTTGATCTCCCTTTTCAGTTTTAACAATAATTGAAAATCCATCTTTTTTCTCTTGAATCTTTTCTATTTTTCCTTTCTCTTCAAAAATTACTGTTTCTCCCTTTGGCGGTCTTGTTTCAAAAAGTTCTTCTACCCGCGGTAACCCCAAAGTGATATCGCCACCACCTGCCACACCACCAGTATGAAAAGTTCTCATTGTAAGCTGAGTACCAGGTTCTCCAATGGCTTGCGCGGCTATTACACCTATAGTTTCTCCTAAATTTACCAATTGATGCGTGGTAAGATCTGATCCATAGCACATTTGACAAATTCCTTCTTTGCTTTTACAGCTCAATGGTGAACGAACCCTTATTTCTTGAATATCTTTTGATTTTTCAATAAAATCCGCTGCTTCTTTACTAATAAGATCTCCCTTTTTAAGTATTATTTTTTCACCGTCTTTAATATCTTGTAAAATAATTCTCCCTAATATTTTCTGGGATAATTCTTGACCAATTTCTTCTGCTTGTTTTTTATAAATTACAATTCCTTTTTTATCACCACAATCTTTTTCTCTTATGATTAATTCGTGTGATGCATCAACTAAACGTCTGGTAAGATATCCAGCACTCGAAGTTCTTAAAGCAGTATCAGCTGTTCCTTTTCTTGCTCCGTGAGTAGAAATAAAATATTCAAGCGTTGTTAATCCTTCCTTGTAACTGTTCTTAACAGGCAACTCAATAATTTCACCAGAAGGACTGGCGACTAATCCCTTCATTCCAGCCATTTGAGATGGTTGAGACCAAGAACCCCTTGATCCAGAATCTATAATAGAAAATACTGGGCCAAACTGCGGAAGGGTAGATGGTACTAATTTTGAAATTTTATCTTTTACACCCTGCCAAACCTCAACAATTTTTACTTTTCGTTCGGTTTCTGACAAAAGCCCCATTTCATATTGTTTATTAATCTCTTCTTCTTTTAACGCTGCTTCTTTTAAGAGATCAGGTTTTTCTTTGGGCACAATAAGATCGTCCATTCCCCAGGTGCTACAAGAGATAGTTGCATACTCAAATCCTAAATTCTTTAAATTATCTAAAATAGAAATGATAGTTCTCTGTTCATAGTGACCTACCAGCTCAGAAATAAGCTTTTGAATAGTTTTTGAATTGTAAACCTTATTTTGATAAGAAAAATCTTTAGGCAGGGCTTCATTAAAAATAATTCTGCCCACTGAAGTTTCAATAAGTTTATTATTTTCTTTTTTAATCCTTACTTTTATTACAGCTTGTAAGTCAATTTGATCTAGATTATAAGCAATCTTTGCTTCTTCTTCACTAGAAAATGCTCTACCTTCTCCTCTGGCGCCAGGTCGAACAGTAGTTAAGAAATAGCAACCCAACACCATTTCTTGTCGTGGAATAGCAATGGGCTGACCTGTTGCTGGTTTTAAAACACCCTTTGAAGAAATCATCAAATTTCGTGCTTCTGCTTGCGCTTTTTTTGAAAGGGGCAGATGAACAGCCATTTGGTCACCATCAAAATCAGCATTAAAAGCCGGACAAATAAGAGGATGAACGTGCAAAGCTTGATCTTCAATCAATACTGGTCTAAAGGCCTGAATAGAAAGACGGTGAAGGGTAGGCGCTCTATTTAAAAGAACATATTTTCCTCTTATCACCTCTTCCAATATTTCCCATACCTCACTCCTGCCCTCTGAAATCAAAATACCAGCTGCTCTAATATTATGAGCAAGTCCCCGTTCAATAATTTTATTAATAATAAATGGTTTAAAGAGCTCCAGAGCCATTTTCTTTGGCAATCCTACTTCTTCAATATCTAATTCTGGACCAACTACAATCACTGACCTACCAGAATAATCCACTCTTTTACCTAATAAATTTTGACGAAATCTTCCTTGCTTCCCCCTAAGCATATCAGCTAAAGATTTTAATTGTCTTCTTTGTCCAGTAGATGCTTGGACCATTTGAGTTTTACGCGATGAGTTATCGATTAAAGCGTCTACTGCTTCCTGAAGCATTCTTTTTTCATTTCTAACAATCACCTCGGGCGCACCAATCTCTTTTAAATATTTTAAACGATTATTTCTATTGATTACCCGACGATAAAGATCGTTTAAATCAGAAGAAGCATATCTGCCACCATCTAATTGAACCATTGGCCGTAAATCAGGCGGTAAAACCGGTAAATATGTAAAACACATCCATTCTGGTTTAGCACCAGAACGAATTAATGAGCGAACCAATCTTAAACGCTGAGTAGCATATTTTTTAGTACTAGTTTTTTCTAATTCTTCTTTTGATTCTGCTTCTAATTTTTTGAGATCAATAGATTCAAGTAATTTTTTTATTGCCTCAGCACCAGTTGATGCCCAAAAACACTCTCCATATTTTAAAGAAAGCCGGCGATAATCATTTTCTGAAATAATAGTACCTTTTTTAATACTTGCAATTTCTTCTTTGGCTTTTTGAAGTTCCTCTTTTAATGCTTGTTTTTCTTCTTTACTTTTACCTTTCTTTTTTCTTTCAAATTCTTCTTTGATCTGTAAAATAATTTTCTTTTTTGACTCTTCATCCACTTCCACAATAATATAAGACATAAAGTAAACCACTCTTTCAACCTGCTGCATTGATTTTCCCAATAAAAGACCAATTCTTGACGGCACGCCCCTTAAAAACCAAATATGGGCTACTGGTACAGCTAGCTTAATATGTCCCAATCTTTCTCGCCGAACAGATGATTTTGTTACCTCAACACCACACTTATCACATACTACTCCTTTGTAACGGATCTTTCGATATTTTCCACAATAACACTCATAATCTCTCGTTGGACCAAAAATTTTTTCACAAAACAGCCCATCTTTTTCTGGACGCTGAGTTCGATAATTAATAGTTTCAGGTTTTGTTACTTCCCCATGAGACCACGATAAAATTTCCTTGGGCGAAGCCAATCTTATTTTTATTGCATCAAAATCTTCTACAATTGACATAAAATTAGAATAAAGAAGGTCAAAAATCGTTTTTATATTATTTTCTGCCTTCTCTTTTTATTAATTCCACATTTAAACCTAATGATTTTAATTCTGCAAGTAAAACATTAAAGGTAGATGGTAAATGAGAAGTTTTTATTTCCTCACCTTTTACAATTGCTTCATAAGTGGTTGATCTTCCAATAACATCATCTGATTTTATCGTTAACATTTCTTGAAGAGTATAAGCAGCACCATAACCTTCTAGCGCCCATACTTCCATTTCTCCAAATCTCTGTCCTCCAAACTGAGCTTTTCCTCCTAAGGGTTGTTGAGTAATTAAAGAGTAAGGGCCAATTGAACGCATATGCATTTTATCTTCCACCATATGAATCAATTTCATTACATACATATATCCAACAGTAATTTTTTCTCTGAATGGTTCTCCTGTTTTTCCATCAAATAGTTTCACCTTTCCATTCTCGGGCAAACCGGCTTTTTTAAGTTCTCTTTTAATGTCTTGTTCTGTTGCTCCATCAAATGCCGGAGATACTGCTTGATATCCCAATTTTTTTGCAGCAAAAGCTAAATGGGTTTCCAATATTTGGCCGATATTCATTCTGGAAGCAACTGAAAGAGGGTTTAAAATAATATCAATAGGTGTTCCATCTTCCAAAAATGGCATTTCTTCTTCTGGAAGAATTTTAGCAATTACTCCTTTATTACCATGCCGTCCTGCCAGTTTGTCTCCTACTGAAATTTTTCTTAAATAAGCAACCTCAACCTGAATTCTTTTTATTACGCCTGGCTCCAGCTTATACCCTTTATTACGCTCAAAAACCTTTACTCTCAATACCTTGCCTCTTTTTCCATGGGGCAGGGTTAAAGAAGTATCTTTTACTTCTTTTGCTTCTTCTCCAAAAATTTTCTTTAAAAGCATTTCTTCAGAAGATAAATCTTCTTCACCTTTAGGAGAAACCTTTCCTACTAAAATATCTCCTGCTTCTACTTCGGCACCAATTCTAATAATTCCATCTTTGTCTAAATTACTTAATTTTGCTTCTGAAACATTAGGAATATCTGCTGTAGTTGTTTCTGGTCCCAACTTTGTTTCCCTAACATCGCACATAAAATCTTCAATGTGCAAGGAAGTAAAAACATCTTGTTTGGCAACTCGCTCAGAAAGAATAATTGCATCTTCATAATTAGCGCCCCGCCAAGGTAAAAAAGCACAAAGAAGATTTTTACCCAAAGACAATTCACCATTAGCAACAGCAACGCCTTCTGCTAATAAATCACCCTTTTTCACCTTATTGCCAATTTCTACAACAGGTCTTTGTGAAATACTTGTATATTGGTTTGATTTTATAAAGTTTAATAATGGATACTCTTTTATTTCACCTCTTTTTGTTTCAATTGCAATGTGAGATGCATCAACCTTAACAACCTTTCCATCTTCTTCAGCGAATATTAATTGACCAGAATTTTCAGCTACTTTTTTTTCTGCTCCTGTTGCCACTAGTGGTGGTTCTGGTCGTAAACAAGGAACAGATTGCTTTTGCATATTACATCCCATTAAAGCCCTGTTTGCATCGTTATGCTCCAAAAATGGTATTAAAGAAGCAGCCATTGATAAAATTTGCTGAGGAGAGACATCAATATAGTCAATTTTATCGGTCTCGATAACACCAGGTTGACCATTAATTCTAGCTTCTATTTTCTGAGCAATAATTTTGCCATTTGCATTGCGGGGTGTAGTAGCCGGTGCAATATTATATTTTTCCTCCTCATAACCGTTCAAATAATCCACCTTATTAGTAACTTTTCCTTTCTCAACTTTAAAATAAGGGGTCTCTAAAAATCCCAATCGGTTGATTCGGCTGAAAGCGGCTAAATGAGTAATAATACCAACATTTTGACCTTCGGGTGTTTGAATAGGACAAATTCTTCCATAGTGACTGGGCTGAACATCTCTTACCTCAAATCCAGCTCGTTCCCTGGTAAGACCACCAGGACCCAAAGCCGAAAGCCGGCGTTTATGCTCTACCTCGGCTAAAGGATTTTCATTATCCATAAATTGAGACAACTGAGAAAGAGTGAAAAATTCTTTTACCTGTGAAGCAAAGGGATGAGGATTAATAATATTTTTTGGTTCTGCTTCAGAAGCATCAATAGTAGACATTTTGTCTTTTATTATTCTTTCCATGCGAAGCATACCAACTCTTAATCTTGATTCAAGCAACTCAGCAAGGGTTCGAATACGCCTATTCCCCAAATGATCAATATTATCGGGTTGAGCATGAGGATTTTTATTTAATTCAATAATTTCTTTTAATACAACAATAATATCTTGAGGGTTTAAAAGACGATCTTTGGCAGTAATATTCTTAACCTCTGGTAACCTCATTCGTTGTTGAATTCTCCATCGCCCTACTTCAGATAAATCATATCTTTGAGGGTTAAAAAATAATCCTTCAAAAAATCCTCTTGCATTTTCTACTGTTACTAAATCCCCTGGCCTTAAATGGTTATAAATTTCCATTATCGCCTCATCTTGATTTTTCGCTTTGTCTTTTTGTAAAGTTTCTTCAATGTAATTAATTTCACATTCTTTTAAATTTTCTTCAAACAATTCTTTAATCTCTGCATTTGATAAAGGACTAAAAGCTCGTAAAAGAGTGGTAGCTAACACCCTTCTTTTTCTATCAATTTTTACCCACAATACACCATTTTTATCTGTTTCAAATTCCAACCATGCTCCCCTGTTAGGAATTAATTTTGCTCCAAATAGTTTTTTTCCATAAAAATAATTAGCCGTAAAAAAAACGCCGGGAGATCGAATTAATTGTGAAACGATGACTCTCTCGACGCCATTTAAAATAAAACTGCCACTTTTGGTAATTAAAGGAAAATTACAAAGATAAACTTCTCCTTTTCTTTCTTCCCCCTGACTTCTTATTTTAAGACGCGCCTGAACAAAAAGCGATGCTTCATAAGAAGCATTATTTTCCTTTGCTTCTTCAGCTCCCATTTTTGGCTCCTGCAATTTAAAACCATCAAAGTAAAGTTCAAATTCTTTACCTGAATAATCCTTAATAGGAGAAAAGTCTTTTAGAAGATTATTTAATCTCTTTTCTAAAAACTCTTGATAAGAGTCAATTTGAAATCTTATCAAGTTTGGATAAGGAAATTGAAAAGAATATTTGGAAAAGATATTTTTCTCCATAGAAAAAAGAAAATAACAAAAAATAAACCCAAATCGAAATGGGTTAAAATCCATTTAAAGGTTAAATAAAAAAGAAAAGATAATCAAGATAAAATTATTTTTAGTTTATTTATATTTTATATTTTTAAAATAGAATTGTCAAGGGGTTGAAAAAATTTTCCCTATTTTTAAGTATACCAAATTTTTAAAAGAAAAGCAAGGGTTAATAGAAAAGCCCATCAAATTAAATAATGATATGATGGGCAGGCACTTTGTTTAAAAAAGATTAAAAATTTTTTACAAATTCTTTCATCTTTCTTTTATAATTTTTCTTTTCCTCTTCTTGTGTTTTTTCTAATATTTTTTTAGCCTCTTTTTGAAAGTCGTTTTTCAAGGTGGCCAAGGAAAAAATTGTCATAAAATAATCTAGCTTACTCACCTTTTTCTCTTGGGCAAATATTTCAATATTTTTGAAGAAAAACCATTTTACATTTTTTTTACTTGGATTTTCTTCAACAAGAATTGGATAAAAAAGAACCAATCCTTTCTGATCTACTATTGGATAAACTGGAAAAAAATCATCCGTTGGTATTCTCATGCCCGCTTGACTTTCAACAATTTTGCTAAGCTCTTTATTAACCCAATCTCTCTCTGCTTCAAAAAATTCAGGCAGTACTGGGTTCATAGCGCTTCCTAGTCCACACAAACAGTAATGATCGTTTTCCCTAGCTAGATTGGGAATCTTTACTTCCCCTCCGGGAAGATTTACAAAGGGCCTAAATAATTCTTCACAAAAAAGTACTTTCCCATTTTCCTTTACAAACACTACATACGCCAATAGTTTCGTTTCCATCTTTAATCCCTCTTTTTTCAAAGTGCTGGAAAGAATTCCTCCAATTCTCTCCGATACTATTATAACAAAAAATTATTTTTTGTCAATAAAACGTTGGTTTGGTTGTTGGCGATAAAGAAATGGAGCATAAAAGCGTCAGAGTACGAGAGAGAGGAAAAGGAGATATTGGCGAAATAAAATTAGAAAAATTTTTAGAAAAAATTAAAAAATAGATATTAAAGAAATAAAAAAAAGCAGTTTTAAGACGTGCTTAGGTCTGAATCTCGTTTTTGAGAATTTCAATTATAATTGGAATCGCCGACTTTGGTACCATTTCTGCCTTTTTCGGAATTAGTCCTGAATGACTGGTATGAAGGATAAAAAATTTTCCTTCTTCTTTCATTGGGATAGCTGAGTTGATAGGGACTCTCTCGTCTCTATCGCTCCCGATAAAATAATAACCTTCAGGATGCCAATTCCAGTTTAGTAATCTTAAAAAATTACTCTCTGGTTGAATCTCCCTTACACAAGGGAGGCTGACAAGTTTACCAACTAACTTGTCTTCTACAAAATTAATCTTTACGCCCCTGTTGGGAGCACCAACTAGAATTACCTCCTTGGCTTTTAATCCTATTTTTTCTACTAAAAATCTTGTTATAATTCCACCCATACTATAGCCGATTAAAATCGGCTCATCATTGTTAATAAAAAGGGTTTCCCTTTGTACGTTCCAGGCGTACTCCGGGATTGTTTTTGTTCGGAGATACTTTCCTAGCTTTCCATACCGTTCAAAGTACTCGGGAACCAGTACTTTTTCCTCCGGAAAATTTTTTTTAATCTCTTCTTCAAGCGTTTTAAGACGCTTTGATCCCGTAGAGGAGAATCCTCCCACAATAATGATCATTTTTTACACCTCCCATCTTTACGACGGGAATTTAACTGCTAATTTAGTAGTAATCAAATTTCC
>DAOPTN010000014.1:0-12580 GCA_035349995.1 Candidatus Pacearchaeota archaeon | reverse complement strand
TTTTTATGCGTTCTATACTTTGGTTTAAAGATATTTCTATTGAGGATGTTCCTTTGGTGGGCGGGAAAAATGCTTCATTGGGGGAAATGATAAGGGAATTAAAAGAAGAGGGAATTAATGTTCCCGACGGATTTGCTTTAACCGCAGATGCTTATTTTGACTTTTTAGAAAAAGGAAGAATTAAAGATAAAATTGCTAAAATTGTCGCCTCTATTGATGTTAAGAACATTAAAGACCTCCAGAAAAAATCTAAGCAAATTCAAAATCTTATTTTAAAAACCCCTTTTCCTAAAGAATTAGAAGAAAAGGTATTGGATTTTTATCATAAATTATCAGCAGAATATAAAGAAAAGGAAACTGATGTAGCTGTTCGTTCCAGCGCTACTGCCGAAGATCTTCCTACAGCTAGTTTTGCTGGCGCTCACGAAACATACCTTAACGTAAGAGGAGAGAAAAATTTATTATTTGCTATTAAAAAAAGTTTCGCTTCTTTGTTTTTACCACGAGCCATTTTTTATCGTCAAGAAAAAGGTTTTGATCATTTACAAATTGGTCTTTCAAGTGGTGTTCAAAAAATGGTACGGTCAGATCTTGGTTCTTCAGGCGTCATATTTACTATTGACACAGAAAGTGGGTTCGAAGATGTGATTTTAATAAATGGTTCTTGGGGACTAGGAGAAATGGTGGTAAAAGGACGGGTTATAACTGATGAATTTATTGTTGCTAAAAGAATGTTAATTGAGGGTTATCCTGCTATTATTAAAAAGGAATTGGGCACAAAAAAAGTGAAGATGATTTATGGTACAGCAAAGGAAAAAAATCCAACAAAAATTGTTAAAACTACTGCAGCTGAACAAAATCAATTCACGCTTAGGGATGAGGAAGTGTTAAAATTGGCAGATTGGGCTGTAAAAGTAGAAAGACACTATTCTAAAAAAGCCGGCGAGCCTCGGCCAATGGATATTGAATGGGCAAAGGACGGTAAGACCGGACAATTATTTTTTGTACAAGCACGACCAGAAACTGTCCATCGAGCACAAGAAAAAAACATTTTCACTGAATATTATCTTCAAGGTAAGGGAAGAATTATTACAAAGGGTATTGCTGTTGGCAAGAAAATTGCTCAAGGCAAAGCCAATGTTATTAAAGACATAAAAGAGATTGATAAATTTAAGAAAGGAGAGGTATTGGTAACACGAATGACTGATCCAGATTGGGAGCAAATAATGAAAATTGCTTCTGCTATTGTAACTGATGAAGGGTCAAGGGTGTGTCATGCGGCTATTGTTTCTCGTGAATTAGGTATCCCTTGTATTGTAGGTACAAAGAAAGGTACTCAGGTGATTTCAAAAGGAAAAGATATTACTATTGACTGTTCAAAAGGAGAAGAAGGCTATGTATTGGAAGGAAAAATTCCTTTCAAAAAAATTGATCATCAATTAAAAGAAATTCCGCGTACCAAAACAAAGGTATGTTTGAATATTGGTTCTCCTGACATTGCCTTTAGGTCGTCTTTTCTGCCAAATGACGGGGTGGGACTTGCAAGGGAAGAATTTATTTTTGCATCAGAAATAAAAATTCATCCTTTGGCCTTATTAAATCCCAAAAAATTAGATAAAAAAACACAAAAAGAAATTGAAAGAATTACTGCTCCTTGGTCCAGTAAAAAAGAATTTTTTATTGAAAAATTGGCTCAAGGAGTGGGTCGTATTGCAACCGCTTTTTATCCAAAACAGGTGATTGTTCGTTTTTCTGATTTTAAATCAAATGAATATGCTCAATTATTAGGAGGTCAGATTTTTGAACCAAAAGAAGAAAATCCGATGCTGGGTTGGAGAGGTGCTTCAAGATATTATTCAGAGGAATTTAAAGAAGCGTTTTTACTTGAATGTGAGGCAATTAAAAAAGCAAGAGAAGAATACGGTTTCCGAAATATTGCAGTAATGATACCTTTTTGTCGGACTGTTAAAGAAGGTAAAGAAACTCTTGAATTAATGCAAAATGCAGGCCTGGTAAAGGGAAAAAATGGTTTGAAAGTATATGTAATGTGTGAAATTCCCTCTAATGTGATTTTAGCAGAAGAATTTTTAAAGGTATTTGATGGTTTTTCAATTGGTTCAAATGATCTAACCCAATTAACATTGGGGTTGGATCGAGATAGTGCTATTGTTGCAAAAGTAGGAGATGAAAGAGATGAGGCAGTAAAACGATTAGTCAAAGAAGCAATTAAGGTTTGCAGAGAAAAGGAAAAATATTCTGGTATCTGTGGTCAAGCCCCCAGTGATTATCCAGAATTTACTGAATTTTTAATTGATTGTGGCATTGAAAGTATTTCTGTAAACCCTGATGTGGCAATAAAAACCAGATTAATTATTGCTGAAAAAGAAAGAACTTGACAATTTTTAAAAAAAGATTAAACTTTAATTACTAGATTGATTGCAAAACATAAAAAGTAATTTTTTATTAATTCACTTAAACTAATTTATGGAAACGTTGATTAAGATGTTTTCTAAAAAATTGATTGTTTGCTTAAGCCCTATGGTGACGGGGATAGGAATTTGATTTTTTAAAATTATCAAAAATTTAAAAATCACTAACCCCTTCACCAAAGGGGTTTTTTAATTTTAAAATTATGAATAAATATTATTTAACTAATGACGGTTTCAAAAATTGTAAGAGAGAATACGAAGAATTAAAAAAGATATTAAAAGAAAAGAAAGAATTAAAAGCAAGGAAATTGGAAGATGAATTATGGAGGCCAGAAGATTTAAATTCTGAGTTTGAAGTACTTCAAACCGAAATTGATTTTATTGAAGAAAAGATAAGAAGAATAGAAGAAGCATTAAAAAATGCTAAAATTATAAAAAATTCTTCATCAGGATCTCAGATAGTAAATGTGGGAAGAACAGTAGTTATTGAAAACAATGGTAAAATTGGTGAGTTTACCATTGTGGAAACCATTGAAGCAGATCCTAGTAATGGTAAGATTTCCAATGAATCGCCACTAGGAAGGACTTTACTGGGGAAAGGCATAGGGGAAACTGTTACTGTTGAGACGCCATCTTTAAGCAACACCTATAAAATAATAAACATTAAATAACGAGAAGATTTAAAAAGAATATCTTAAATTCTTTTGAAATTTTTTTGGCTTTATTTGTGATATTTGTCCTTACTGGCCAGTAATCTAGACTGGCTGTATTAGGTATTATATGTCCATATAATCTATATCTAACTAAGTGGAGCACATCATATAAACTGTAAAAATTTGACTTTTTTGTTTTTTTTTGTTAAAATAACAATGTGAGTGCAGTCCTGAGAGAGATCAAGGGACTCCAACTAAAGTCGGCAGAAGGCCTTGGGGATTTCCAAGGCTTTTTGCTTCCATAAATTTCATTTTAAATTAAATCCCCAGGCCTAAAATTTTAAACTCAAAAAACGTTTTTGAATTTTGGAATTTGATTTTATAAATATTAGTTATACTGGATTATTTACTTTTTAATCCTCAACTATTTTTAAACATCTTGACATTAAAAAAAACAAGAGTATAATTTAAATTGTTGATAAAATCATACTTTTCCTACAAGTAGGAAAATATATTTAATTTTATCTTGAAGATGTTTTTATGATAAAAAACAAAAGAAAAAAGAACGGCGAACAGTTTTATGGAACAGCCACTATTGGTGAAAAGGGGCAAATTGTTATTCCCAGCGAAGCAAGAAAAGCAATGGATCTTAAAAAAGGAGAAAAACTTTTGGTTTTTGGAATGGGGAGCGAAATGATTACCTTTACAAAATTATCAAAGATGGAAAGGTTTGTTTCTCATCTAACAGATCATTTAAACACAATACGTGCTGTTCTTAAAAAAGCAGAATCTTCAAAAAAATAATATATGTCAATAATTGAAGTAAAAAATTTAACCAAAAAATTTAATGGATTTACTGCCGTTGATCATATTTCCTTTAATGTTGAAGAAGGAGAGATTTTTGGTTTATTGGGTCCTAATGGCGCTGGGAAAACAACAACCATAAAAATGCTAACAACTTTACTTAGACCTACAGAAGGGAAAGCAACAGTTTGTGGATATGATATTTTAAAACAGCGAGATGAAGTAAGAAGTTCTATTGGTATTGTTTTTCAAGAGCCGGCCTTAGATAATCGTTTAACTGGTAGAGAAAATTTAGATTTTCACGCTCGTCTTTATGGTCTTGATAAAAAAACTCGGCAAAAAAGGATTGAAGAGGTGTTAGAAATGGTTGAATTAAAAGACAAAGCTGATGTGATAGTAAGAGATTATTCTGGTGGAATGCAAAGAAGATTGGAAATTGCCAGGGGTCTTATGCACTATCCCAGAGTTTTATTTTTAGATGAGCCAACTTTAGGTCTTGATGCTCAAACACGACGTCATATTTGGGAGTATATATTAAGCTTAAATCAAAGAGAGAAAACAACAATTATTTTAACAACTCATTATATGGAAGAAGCTGATTATCTATGTCAGCGGATGGCGATTGTTGATTTTGGAAAGATTGTAGCTCTGGATACACCCGCCAATTTAAAAAATATTTTAGGAGGAGACGTTGTTTCAATTGAAGCAGTACCTTCTGAGAAGGCCTTGCCCGTGCTTCAAAAAATTCCTTGGGCAAAAAAGGTTACTCAGCATAATGGCGTGATTGATTTAAATTGTGAAGAAGGAGAAAAGAAAATTCCTCTTTTAATGAGAATAGACGAAAAAGAAAAGGAATTCGAAATTAAATCAATTAATTTAAGAAAGCCAACCTTAGAAGATGTCTTTTTGCACTTTACAGGCAAAACCATTAGAGAGGTAGAGGGGGGTAATGGCGAGAAAAAAAGAATGAAAAGACAAACAAGAAAAAAATTAAAAATATGAAAGTAAAAAAATCAAACAACTTGCAAACAATTTATGTAATGTGGCTAAGAGAAATGAAAAGATTTTTAAGAGCAAAAAGTCGGGTAATTGGCACCTTGGCAATGCCATTCTTTTTTCTTTTTACAATGGGATTTGGGTTTAATTCTGGTTTTACTCTACCAGGCGCTGGGCCAGATATAAATTATCTTGATTTTTTGGTTCCGGGTATTATTGGTATGACAATGCTTTTTACTTCAATGACTGCTGGCATTTCGGTTCTATGGGATAAAGAATTTGGTTTTTTAAAAGAAATAATGGTCGCACCGGTCAGTCGAGTTGCTATTGTTCTTGGAAGAATTGCTGGAGGAGTTACTACGGCTTTAATTCAAGGAATTTTGATTTTGGTTATTGCATTGTTTATGGGATTTAAAATAGCCAATGTGGGAAGTTTTTTGCTGGCAGTATTATTTATGCTTCTTATTGGCATTGGTTTTATTGGATTTGGAGTAGCAATTGCTTCAATGATGGAAGATACTCAAGGATTTTCTCTAATTATGAACTTTGTAATTTTTCCAATTTTTCTTTTGTCTGGTACTTTCTTTCCAATAACGAATTTTCCTAATTGGTTAAGACCGTTATCCTATATTGATCCTTTGACCTATGGAGTAGATGGATTGCGTAACAGTTTGATTAATTTTTCTCAATTTTCTGCAGGTTTGGACTTTGGTGTTCTCGCTGTTTTTAGCATAGTAATGGTTATTTTAGGTACTTATTTATTTAATAAAACAGAAGTGTAATACAATGAAAAATCAAATTATTTTAGCAATTTTAATTTTAACTTTTGCTATTTTTGGCGGTTTATTTTTTGTTTATCAAGAAAAAAGTATTCAAGAGATTCAAGAGACTCAAGAGATGGAAAAAGTTTCTCAACCATCAGAAGAAGTTCTTCAGCTAGAAGAAACTTCTCAAAATTTATCTTCAGAAACAATAGAAATAATAACCTCTCCTCCCCAAGAATCTTTGCCCAAAAAATTTAAACTAGATGTGCCTTTTTTGTCGCAAGCGCCTTTGGAAATTTGGGATGATGATCACAACGAAGCATGTGAAGAAGCGGCAATTTTAATGATAGATATTTATCTAAAAGAAAAAGAATTAATACCAGAAATGGTTGATAAGGAGATTTTAGAAATGATTGATTATCAAAAAGAAAATTGGCAAGGTCATTTTGATTTATCAGTTGAAAAGATAGAAAAACTAGCAGAGGAATTTTACGGTTATAAAAATACAAAGATAAAATATGATGTTTCAATTGATGATATTAAAAGAGAAATTGTGAGTGGTAACCCGGTAATTCTGCCGACAGCCGGTAGAATGCTTTTCGGACCACTTTCCGAGGGTAAAAATCCTTATTATCGCTCGCCCGGTCCTCTTTATCATGTGTTAGTAGCGATTGGCTGGGACGATGATAAAGGAGTGATGGTTGTTAATGACCCAGGAACAAAACACGGTAAAGAGTTTTCTTTTAAATACGAGGTTTTAGAAAATGCTATTCATGATTGGAATAATGGAAATGTTAACAATGGAAAAAAAGCAATGGTCGTTTTATTCCCTTAAAATTTTTGGCGGAAGAGTTGTTAAATCAATAATTGTAGATGGTTTGTGAGAGGGAAGATCACCGGCATTAATGATCAAATCAGGTTGATCTTTCTTGTCTTTAAATTCTTTGATAATCTCTTTTATTTTTCCCGAAGCGGGTTTCCCAGAAATATTGGCTGATGTTTGGGCTAGGGGAAAATTAACTTGGTTTAACAAAAGATTAAGGGGTTTATAAGAGGGGATACGAATGGCAATAGTGTCCTCCCTTATGCCATAAATTTTTTCTTTTGTCTTTCTTCTTTCAAGTATTGCTGTTATTTTACCCTTGCCTGTTTCGGTTTTTTTGAAAGTTGGACTGGTAGGCCAAATAATTTTTAAAAATTTTTCTTGCTGGGGATTGATCTTTGCAATTTTTTTTACTATTTTAATGTCTTTAACGAAAAGAGAAAGGGGTTTTTGAGCTGGCCTTTTTTTTATTTTGAAGATTTTTTCTACTGCTTTTTTGTTTGTTGCGTTAGCTAAAAATCCATAAACTGTATCAGTAGGAAAAAGAATAACCTCTCCCTTAATTAGAGAATCTATTGCAGAATTTAATTTATCTTGGTTGATTTTTTGAGGATTTAATCTTATAATCTGCATATTTTTTTAATAATAATTATAATATTCGTTTTGATTATTTGCAAATTTTATTAAAATTTGTATAATTAATATAACCTGCTTTGTAGGTTTTATTCAAAAAACATCCTGAATAATATTCTGATTGTTGGAATATTATTCATAGATTGGAATTATACTTATGCAAAAAGAAAAAAATTATTTTCAAGAAAAATATAAAGATTTTTTAAAAATTCCAAAGGAAGGAGATTTCGTTAAGGGAAAAGTAATTCAAAAAGGAAAAGGAGGTATTGTTTTGGAATTAGGGAATTTTAAAATGGGTATTATCAAAAAAGATGATTTAATTCGATCTGGTCAAACTCCTTCAGGAATTAAAATTGGAGAAGAAATAACAGCAAAAATTGTAAATCTTGAAAACGATGAAGGATTTGCGGAATTGTCTTTGAGGGAAGCTACAGAAGACCTGAATTGGAAAAAATTAGAAGAGTTAAATAAAAAAGGAGAAAAATTATCCTTAAAAGTATATGGAGCCAACAAAGGAGGGTTGATCTTTAATGTTTCTGGTTTGCAAGGGTTTTTGCCTGCTTCACAACTGTCAGTAAAACATTATCCAAAATTAGAAAATCCTTCCCCTGATAAGGTATTTGAAAAATTGAAAGAATTAATAGGAGAAGAAATTGAGGTAAAAATTATTACTCTCGACCCTAAAAAAGCAAGATTAATTTTATCAGAAAGATAATCTGATAAAATTAAATATTAAAAATCAAAAAGTAGTTCAATAAAACAATAGTTTTAGTCATTTATGTATACAGTTATTTCTCTTGGCGGTTCTGTAATTGTTCCTCATCTTTCTGATGAGGGAGGTATTAATGTTTCTTTTTTAAAACAATTTAGAAGTTTAATCTTAAAAGAATTAAAAAAAGATAAAAAATTTATTATTGTAGCTGGCGGTGGAAAAACAGCTAGGGTTTATCAAAAAGCCGCGGCTGAAATTGTCAATCTTAAAAAAGAAGACATTGATTGGATCGGTATTCATTCTACTAGGTTAAATGCTCATCTTTTGCGAACAATTTTTTGGAAAGAGGCCTATCCTGTAGTATTAGATGATCCTCATAAAAAATTGGTAAAAGGTAAAAAAGATCTTTTAATTGGTTCTGGATGGCGGCCAGGTTGGTCTACTGATTATGTAACAGTGCTTTTAGCAAAAAGATTTAAAGCCAAAGAAATTATTAATGCTGGGGATATTCCCTTTGTTTATACAAAAGATCCTAAAAAATTTAGAGATGCAAAACCCATTGAAAATATTTCTTGGAGTGATTATCAAAAGATTATTCCCTCAAAGTGGATGCCTGGTATGTCGTTACCTTTTGACCCTGTCGCAACTAGGTTAGCAAAAGAATTAAAATTAAAAGTAAAAATTATCAAAGCTATAGATCTTAAAAATTTAAAAAATACTATTGAGGGAAAAGATTTTAAAGGAACAATGATAACGTAAAATAAAACATGAAAAACATTTGGAAGAATATTTTATATACATTTTTAATTTTTCTATTTTTAGCGTCCTTTTTTTCTTTATTTAATCCTCCTCAAAAAGTGGAAGAAGTTACTCTTGGTGAACTTGTTCAGCAAATTGAAAATGGTCAGGTAAAAAAAATTGAGGTTCAGGGGACACAGATAAATATTGAATTAGATGATGGCGCTAAAGAGATTGCTACAAAAGAAATAGGCACACCACTGGAAGAAATTTTGGTAAACGGCTATGGGCTTGATCCAACATTATTAAGAAGTGTAAGTATTGTTCCTCAGGCCGAAAGTAGTGATATTTGGTTGTGGGTTTTGCTTTCGATTTTGCCAATTATCCTTATTGGTTTTTTATTTTGGTGGATGTTAAGACAGGGACAGCAAGGAGCCACCCAAGCTCTTTCTTTTGGCAAAGCTCAGCCAAAGGTATATGGCGGTGGAGGAAAAATAAAAGAAAAGGTTACATTTGATGATGTGGCTGATCTTCAAGAAGCAAAAGAAGAATTAAAAGAAGTAGTTGATTTTTTAAAAAACCCTCAAAAATTTCTTAATATGGGCGCAAGAATTCCTAGAGGGGTTTTATTGGTTGGTGCGCCTGGAACAGGAAAAACATTGCTTGCCAGGGCTGTAGCTTCAGAAGCCGGAGTTCCTTTCTTTTCAATATCTGGATCAGAGTTTGTTGAGATGTTTGTTGGCGTTGGAAGCGCTCGAGTAAGAGATTTATTTACTACTGCCAAGAAAAATGCACCTTGCATTGTTTTTATTGATGAACTGGATGCTATTGGTAGGCATCGTGGTGCTGGTCTTGGTGGGGGACACGACGAAAGAGAACAAACCCTAAATCAGATTTTGGTTGAAATGGATGGTTTTGAAAGAGAAACTAATGTTATTGTTCTAGCAGCAAGCGTAACTGGCGATACTCCTGTTTTGGTAAAACAAGATGGGGAAATTAAACTTTCCCCAATCTCTAAAGTGATCGATGCTTGTTATAAGGAGGATGAAGAAGGTATTGAAAAATTAACGCCAGGCCTTGAGGTGTTAGGATTTGAGAAAAAACCTGCTAAGGGAGGCTTTAAGAATAATTTATATTTTTCAAATAGTGCTTTTAAAAAAGTAAAAAGTGTTTTTAGACATAAAGTAAACGAAATCTATAAGATCGAGTTTAGAGGTGGAGAGATTAAAACAACCGGCAATCATTCTGTTTTTGTGCGAACATCAGAAGGACTAAAAACAAAGGCAGTTGCTAATTTAAAACCAGGCGATATTTTAGTAAACCTTCCTTATAAAGTTAATAGGACAAATTTAAAAAAAGAAATCAGAGCTCATAAATTTAACCCGGAATTTAATCTTGAACTTCCGCTTTGGCAACCTTTATTTGAAAAATTTGAATCGGTTAATTTTGTTTATCAATATGCCCTATCCAATACCGGAGAAGTTTCTCAAACTCAATTAGGTAAAACATTCGGTTTTTCTCAAAGAACAATTGGTAAATGGCAACAAGGAATATGCGGCCCGAGAGTACTTTCAAAAAATTATTATCGAGACAAGGATGTTTTACCGGAGAAGGTGAAGGTGACGCCTAATTTAATGCGGCTTTTTGGGTATTACACAGCCGAAGGTTATGCTAGAAAAGAGATTGATTTTTGTTTTAATAGGAAAGAAAAAGATAAGATTGAGGATGTAAAAAGATTGATGAAGACAATCTTTAATTTAGAACCCGATAGAGTAAGATTTATTACTCCTGGTGCTGTTAATATTATTTATTATTCTAAACCTGTTGCTAACTTCTTTTCCTTTCATTGTGGCAAGGGAGCTAAAAATAAACATTTACCTTCCTTTATTTTTGAGGCACCTTTTGAATATTTTAGAGAATTTTTAAGAGGGTATTTAGTCGGAGATGGTTATATAGATAAAAGAGGGAAAGGAGAGATTACTTCTGTAAGCAAACAATTAATTTTAGAATTAAATTGGCTTTTCAGAATGCACGGATTCAAGAGCTATATTCACTCATTTAAAACTAAAAAAGAAAGGCGAATTAATAATGGTAAGCCCTTAAAAGAAAGTACCGCGTGGAGATTGGGATTTGGGAAAAGTCAAAATCCCTTAAACTCACCTGATTCAAGAATGAATGGCTCTGTTTGGCGTTCGGTAGTTAAAAAAATAAATAAAATTCCTTATGAGGGATATGTTTATGATTTTTGTGGTTGCGAAAATGAAGCTTTTTTTGGAGGAGAAAGTCCTATACTTTTGCACAATACCAACCGTCCGGATATCTTAGATCCTGCTTTATTAAGACCGGGAAGGTTTGATAGAAGAATAGTTTTAGACGAACCAGATGTTAGGGGCAGGGAGGAAGTTTTAAAAATTCATTCTCGTGGAAAACCATTGGCAAATAATGTTAATTTAAGAGAGATCGCTGAAAGAACGCCTGGATTTTCTGGAGCAGATTTAGCTAATTTAATGAACGAAGCGGCAATTTTAGCAGCCAGACGCAACAAACAAGAGATTACTCAAGATGAACTTCGTGAATCAATTGAAAAAGTGCTTTTGGGTCCGGAAAGGAAAAGTCATATTTTATCAGAAAAAGAAAAGAAAATCGCTGCATATCATGAAGCAGGGCACGCTTTGGTATCTTCTTTTATGCCGCATTCAGAGCCAGTTCAAAAAATTTCGATTGTTTCCCGAGGAATGGCTGCTGGATATACTTTAAAATTGCCAAGTGAAGAAAGGCATTTAAAAACAAAATCACAGTTTTTAGCAGATTTAGCAACCTTAATGGGTGGCTTTGTTGCTGAAAGATTGATTTTTAAAGATGTAACTACTGGTGCTTCAAATGATCTTAAAAAAGCAACTGAATTGGCCCGAAGTTTAGTAATGGAATATGGAATGTCGCGGCTGGGACCAATGACTTTTGGCAAAAGAGAAAGTATGGTGTTTTTAGGTAAGGAAATTACTGAGCAAAGAGATTTTTCTGAAGAAGTGGCAGAAAAGATTGACAAAGAAGTAGAAAGATTTATAAAAGAGGCAGAAAAAAATGCTGAGAAAATTTTAAAAGAAAAGAAAGATTTGCTTGAAAAAGTCGCTAAAGCTCTTATGGAAAAAGAAACAATTGAACGGAAAGAATTTGAAGAATTAATAAAAGAAACAAAAGCAGAAGAAAAAAAACCAAACGAGGACAGCAAAAAAAGTAGCGCTAGAACTAACAATAAAAACATAGAAAGAAAAAATTTAAAAGAATAATTAGCTCTTGGTTTTTATTTGCGCACGTAGTTCAGTGGTAGAACGCTACTCTTATAAAGTAGAAGTCGCAGGTTCGATCCCTGCCGTGCGCAATCCATATATGGCCGAAGAAAAAGAACCAAAAATTTCAAAAAGTTTTTGGCAAGAGATGGTTGGAGGTTTTTTAGGTATTAAGATTTGGATTATGTAAAGGAGTAATAGGAGATTAAAATTAGGGGCGATTAGCTCAATGGCTAGAGCGTTCGCTTGACGTGCGAAAGGTTATAGGTTCGAGTCCTATATCGCCCACAGTTTTGGTTCTAGTTTTCGATTAATAGTATTAAAAATAATAAATAGTTTATTCTAAGTTTGGTCGAAAAATATATTAATAAAAATAAAAAAATTATGGAAAAATCATCTAAAGAAAAAAATAAAAATATATCTAAAAAGGAATTACCAAAGATGAAACCTGGAGATACAGTGCGTGTTCATGAGAAAATTCTTGATGAAAAAAAGAAAAAATCTCAAGTGTTTGAGGGAATTTTGATTTCTCAAAAACACGGCAAAGGGATCAATGCTACTTTTACTTTAAGAGCAATAGTTGAGGGAGTAGGAGTGGAAAAAACATATCCTTTACACTCTCCGTTGATTGAAAAAATTGAAATAATAAAAAAGGGAAAAGGAAGAAGAGCAAAGCTTTATTTTTTAAGGACAAAATCGCAAAAAGTTATAGGAAAAAAATTAAAATCTGAGGTAGTAAAA
>DAOPTN010000013.1:6781-13095 GCA_035349995.1 Candidatus Pacearchaeota archaeon | reverse complement strand
ATCTACAAAAGTAGAAATTGAATATATTCGTTAGACAGTCATTTTAGCCATAATTAGCGCTAAAGATGCAATTATTAAAAATAACGACTTTAAGCTAATTATGGCTTTAAATGACATAAAGACTAAGGTTTTTTATTAACGAATACACTGCAACTTCTATCAATTTGCTACTTTTTGTTTTTAAAATTTAAATTTTAAAAGAACAAAATATCTCTTTCTTCGTTTTCTGCGTATCCATAACGATGTATTTTCTTTTTGCAACCATTGCATATGCTAAAGATAACAATACTATCAGCTTTTGTAAAGTATGGTGCATATTTAACGTCTATTTCTTTAAGTATATTTTTTAAAAAACGCTGACTATTTTTTATTTCAAAAACAGAATATTGAATTCGTCTGCCATATTTTTTTAAAAATTTGGAAAAATCACCTCTCCTTTTGTCATTTTTAAAATCATAAGAAACTATAAACATATTTATTCTATTTGGAAAATGGGAAATTCCGAATTATTCATCATAAAGTAATAAAAATCCCTTATGTATAAAAAAATCTTTTCTCTGCTGTGCATTATTGTTTCTGAAAAAATTTCTATATATTTTCTTTGGCTTTTGTAAGGAAGAATGTATTTCCCTTTTGTAAACTTAAAATCTTTTTTATTTATTTGGCCTAAATTATATGATTTTAATAATTGTTTATCTATTATGGAACGAGCTGGCTCTATTAGATCACACGTTAATGATTTTCTTTGGAAAAATAATTTATGATAAAAACCCTTATATGCATCAAAACCATATATTCCCAATAAACTATCGATAAAATTAAACAATAAGGTGTATCCCAAATCTAATAAAAAATTAGGAATATCAACTTTTGTACGAGGCATTCGTTTAAACCAATTAAGGTCACAAAAATAATTCTGAAAAAAATATTTGCTAGCACAACCTTCTAAACCAAGTAAATCTTGCTCGCTTTCTGCTAAATCAATTTTGTCTTTTAAAACAATTAAATAATCAATTGCCGTTTGTTTTTTCCTTTGTTTCAATAAAAATATTTGATTAACAATTTTATTAGAAACAATTCTTTTTGCTATTTTAAAATCATTTTTAAAAGAATACTGTTTTTCTCTTAAAAGATAATTACCTTCGGCAACCGATATAATTTTACCGTAAGCCTCAAAATTATTTTTTAAAAGAAAAAGAGAAATACCATATTTTTGGCAATTTCTTATTAAAACCGTGGTCAAAGAACAATCTCCTATTATAAATATGGCAAAAACTTTATAACAAGAAACTTGATTTTCTATTTTATCGTATCGCGTTAAAACAATATTGTCATTTGAAAATTTTATTTTATTTATTTCTGCGTCTTTCCCAGTAATAAAAAGAACTTGTTTTTCTCTGAAGTCTGGCAAAGTTAACATATTAGAAACATAAAGATTTATATATACATTTAGAGCATTTATTCAAATTTTTTTTAATTTTATTGTTTGGTTTATAATTGTTTATCTTTTCAATAAGTTTCTCAAACTTATTAATTTCTTCTTTATCGGGAAGGGAAATTTTGTACCTTTTATTGTCAGAAAGAGATTGAATATTAAGAGACTTTACCTTATACCCCATCTCCTCTAGGGCGAACATTTGAGCATATAATTGATATTTATAACCATTAAAAATATTTTTTATCTTGTATTTTCTTTCAACCAAACTGCCCGTCTTTAAATCAAAAATATCTATTTTGCCTGCTAAATTATATTTTTCACAATAAACCTCAACTCCCTGTAAAACCCATTTTGAAGTTGTATAAATTCCTTTTTCTATATTTTCATGAGACAATTTTCCAACAGTTTGGCAAGTAAAATGAAAGATTTTTTGGTCAAATTTTTCATAAATACTATGAAGATATACAGAATATGGGCAAAATATAAAATCATTAAGCTTAGAAATTTGAATATATGAATCCACATTTTTATTTCTGCGTAAATTTATCCCAATCTAATTTGGAAATATATAAATCGGGCTTTTCGGGATTTTGTTTAATTTTGTCTAGTATTATTATTCCCTTGCGCGCAATATTATACGCTCCCACTCCATCAGAATCAAAATTTTTGGTAAATTCTTCTTTCACAGAAGGTTCTCCGATAAAAAACTCAGAAAAATCGCCAAAATTAGGCGTTGCATAAACTTCTTTTAATTCTTTTTTACCTGATTTTTTAGCAAATTCATTTTGGCCCTTGGTGGTAAAAAATGGCTTGACTGGAGACGCAATAAAATCAACCCCATAATCAATTTCTTCTAATTGATTATTTTCAGGATTAATTTTAATACTTAAAGAAGCAGTATTTCTTATTTGTAAAACAAGATTAAACAAATAGATAAATCTTTCATAAAAATTCTTGGCTTTTCTATCAAATTCTTTTTTATCCATTAAGGTTTGATCGTCAACTTTCATTTTATTTATAATATCAAGCAAAATATCATTTTTTTCGGGATCAAATCCATATTTTTCAAATAAATCTTTAAATTCTTTATTCAAATCAATTTTTTTATATTCCCAATAACCGTTGCTTGCATTCTTTTCGCGGCGAATTCTTGAAACCTTTGAATAAACTGTCCATTTTTTAGAAATGTTATTTTTATCAAAATCAAACGGATTGTAAGTTAAGTAATAGCTTTTTTCACTCTTGTCCCAGCCAATTGCTTTAATTGTTTTAAAATTTTTTAGTAATTCTTTAATTTTTCTTGCTGAGGCAGAATTGCTAATATAAATATTTTTTCTAAATCCTGTTAGAGGATCTGTTTGCGAAGTATATTCAGCATTAGTGTAAAACAATATACCCGTTTGCTTTCCTATTTTTTTGAAGGAATTAAACGGCGCGGTCAATTGATAACCATTCAAAACTCCTCCAGGATTAAAAACATCACGTCCATCTTTAAAAACAAGATAATTTAATTTATCTATTAACGCTTTCTCAAATTGTTGATATACTGTCCTTTCAATACCTGAACGAATTTGCTTAAATCGCATATTTAAATCTTCCAATACTACAATCGCATTATATTTTTCCACCAAAGAACAAATTTTTTGCACCACATAAGAAATATATCCTTTTTTAAGATCTTTTATTTGCACCACTGGCTGCCATGATTGCCGATTTAATTGCCGTTCTTTTTCTCTTTCTACTAATTTTTCGAAATAATTAACACCCGCAATTTCATTTAAGCTGCCTTGCTCCAAAATCTGCCCTTTTTGGTTAACTACGCAATAATAAAGCAAATTTTTCTCGCCGCGGTCAATGCCAATAATATTAAATCTATTTTTATTTTCTGCTAAAAATAAATTAATTTTTTGATTAAATTTTTTAGATTTATCAAATCCTGCGTTTATTGCAATTGGCAAATGAAGCAGATGTTTATCTTGGGTATAGCGTTTGTATTTTGTTATTGGACGAGAAAATTTTCTCTTTTCTTTTTGAGGATGTAATGATGCAGGACGATAAAATATCTCTCCGTTCCCGCTTAATTTTAAAATCGCATTATTAAGTTTTTCTGCTCCATTAGGAAATAAATTCAGAAAATAAAGTGAATGAATATTCTTTGTACCATCTGCTTTATCAGAAAAATCTTTATTATAAATTTTAAAAAGATATAATTCGCCATTATTTGCCTTTTCGTCTATGTAATTTTTATCAATTTTTCTAAATTTTAAATAATAATTTTGCCGTGCAATATCATTATTAAACTCCCCTATTCCAGAATATTCATTGGGCTGCTTCCAATTAAAATTAAATTCCTTTTTGTAACCTCCTCGTTCAAGGCATTGCTGATAATAAGCTATTAATTTAGTTGTCTCATTCTTATCAAATTCATCTTTCCAGGCATCCCGATTATCTTTCTTTTTATTTTGAAATTTTTCGTATTTGTCTTTTATGTTTTGTATTTCTTCAGACCAGCCAAAATTTTTACGATTTTTTTTCGCAAAAGCAATTTTAGGAATCATCCGTTTGGGATCTGGAAAAAGCTTATATTCCATTTTTTCGTAATAATCATTATTTTCGTTTAGCTGATAAATTTCTTTATTTTTCTTTTCGTCAAAAATATTTTTATGATCTTTATGAATTATACCAAGATAATAAAGATCACCTTTGCGTAAAATAACCCCTAAGTTATCTTTTTCTTTGTTTTTATCAAAGCCGCCAAGTAAGGTCCCACAGTCAAAATTCAATTTTATTTTTTCTTCGCTGTAAAGTTTTTTTGTTAAATAATTTCGAAAAGCATTGTAATATTTTATAAATTTATAATCTTTGTAATAATCATCAAAACGCGCATAAAAATCAGTGTTAAAATCAGTAGGTGTACCTTTCTTTTCTTTATCGCCCAAATCAAAGTACTTCATCATCTGATAAATCTTTAAAGAACTATCGCAATAGTTTTTAACGACCCCAATTTCTTTTTTACTTTTTTTATTATTAAAAGAACTTAATTTTTCTGCTTCGCTTAACGCATTATTATAACCGCAATCTTCACTCTCAAATAAACTATCAAATTCATATTTCCAAATTTGCAAAAACTGTTGCCATTTATCACTATCTCGGAAAATTATCTTATCTTGATAGTATTTATCTTTAAAAATATCTTCTTCTATCGCCTCAACCGCGTCTTTGATGTCCTGTAAAGATACAAATTTTTTGATTTTAGGCTCGACTATTTCTTCTTTACTTTTCGATGACTGAGGAAGGTTTAAAAGAAATTTTCGCCAATCGGAAAACCATTTTCGAGAAATTGTATTTATAGCTGACTGTTTTAAATAAATTCCATTTAAATCATCTTGAAATTCCCCATTTGCCAACGCATTCATTAGCGCTATAGCCTTGGGGGTTCTTTTTTTATTTTCATTTATAAATTCTTTAAATCTTTCTAAAAATAATTCATTTTCGTTTTTATCTTTTGTTGCTTTAATTAATTCTTCCTCTTTTTCAACGGCACCTAAAATTTGTCTATCTAACTTTCTAAGCAAAGGAAGTTTCCCTTTTTCTTTTGGATTTTTATCACGGTATTCTTTTATTTTTTTGTTTATTTCTCCAATAATTTTATTATAAGAAATTTTATCTTCGCTTTGGTTTTTTAGTTTTTCAATGCCCGGTTGGGTAAGACAATTTAAATAATAATCAATATTAAAAATATCAGTTGTAGAAAATCCAATTTCTTGATAATTATTTTGATATTTGTTTTCAAAAACTTCTTTATTTCTCAAAAAAATCTCAAAATTACTGACAATTCTGGTTATTACCGATGCGCTCTCGCCATTATCCGCATACAAATTTTCTCTTGTTTTTTGAAATTTAGTTAAATAAGTTGTAAATTTTTCAAATTTTTCAAAGATATAAACTTGCTGACCTGTTAATTGGTCTTTAATATATAAACTTGGCCAATTTTGTTTTTTAAATTCTTCGTTTTTTTCTGGAGGGAATTTATCTTCCAAAATTTTTAATATTCCTGCGCTCATTAAAAAATTAATACCCTTTTGTTTAAGATCTGACTTTTTTAATTTATCCTTATATTGCATTTTCCAATTTTCTGCTTTTTTGTCGAAAATTTTTCTAATCTGTTTATAAAGATTTTTTCTTCCTTCGTCTATTATCCTTTGAGACTTATTAACTTCATTTTGAATTTCTTTTCTATCTTTTTTTTCATTTTTATTTTTTTTAATAATTTGATTTTGTCTATAAAAAATCTTTGCAAATTCTTGAAAATTTATATTTTCAGCTTTTTCTTTTTGTAGGGCTGATTCAATAAATTCTCGATGAAGCATATCAAAATAAAATTTTGCTTGATTATAACTTTCATTGATCGTTTTATCTTTTTTAATTACTTCGTCTAAAAAATTAATAGTTTTGCCCACCGGTTTTAATTCAAATCTCAATGTTTTTGAAAGTTGATATTGCTTCGTAAATTTATTAAAAGATGATGTTTTATTTTCCATAAATTTTTAACATTCTAATATTCTTAAGAAGATTAGAATATTTTTTAAAAACAAAAAGGGGCGACGGTTGTCGCCCAATAGATATGCTTACCAAATGGTTAAGCGCTAATTGGAACCGTCGTCCCTTTTTATTTATAAAAGAGGCAACGAAAATACATATCTATTTAAGCGACATTTTTATTATATCAAATTAAAAGAAAAAATACAAATATTTAAAAAAAATAAAATCCTGGAACGATCCAGGAATAAGATTGATTATTTGTGGACCCAAGCGGATTTGAACCGCTGGCCTCCCGCATGCCATGCGGGCGCTCTGCCAACTGAGCTATGGGCCC
>DAOPTN010000013.1:0-6681 GCA_035349995.1 Candidatus Pacearchaeota archaeon | reverse complement strand
TTATTTATTGCCCCTACCAGGAATTGAACCTGGATCCAGAGCTTAGGAGTCTCTTGTTCTATCCGTTGAACTATAGGGGCCCTTATCATTAAGGTGAGACATAATTGAAAATGATCATTAATAGAATATCATTTTTTTTCTATCTTGACAATAATTTGATAAAATTAAAAGATATGTTAAAATAATTATTGCTCTTTTAAAATTTAATAGAAATTGGAGGTAAAGAAACGAAAGTGACACACTCTTTCATGCCGATGATCCATAATAAGGGGAGGCAGATGAATGGCTATAAGAAAATCATTGCAACAAGGAGGAAAAAAATGAACGTAATTGCTAGATTTGAACCAGAAATAGCCCTAGATCCATTATTGAAAACATACTCTGGTGGTTTAGGGGTTTTAGCAGGAAGCGTGGCACGAACAGCAAAAAGAATGAATGCTCCCCTGGTAAGCGTTACCATTCTGTGGAATAAGGGGTTTTATGAGCAAAGCATAGGTCCACACGGAATGGAAATATCTTATCCCTGTTATGACTATTATAAGGAAGGAATTGTAGAGGATACGGGGATAAAAGTAAAAGTTCAAATTGGTGAGAACCCCAACGTTTTGATAAAAGTGGGTTTAATAAAGCCAGAAGTGTTTAATACAGTTCCTATTATTACCCTAGATAGCAATATACCAGAGAACGATGACTTATCAAGGAGAAATACTTGGGTCTTATACCCAAATGATACAGGGCAAAGACTAGCTCAAGAAATTATTTTAGGTATTGGCGGAGTAAGAGCCCTTCAAGCCCTTAAAGTGCCTGTCGATGTTTATCATTTAAATGAAAGTTATACGGTCTTGGCAGGGATTGAACTTTTAAATCAAAGAATTAGCCAGGGAGAAAGCTTTATAGAAGCACTCGAAAGGACGAAACAGCAGATTGTTTTTACAACCCATACGCCAGAAATCACTCATGAAGCGTATAATATTGATCTCATGAGGTGGATGGGTTGTTTCCCCAATCTAAACAAGCATGAAATAGCATATCTAGGAGGCGATCCTTTCAACCATACTGTGGCTGCCCTACGATTAGCAAGAAAGGGCAACGCCGTATCTAAACTTCATGCTCAGACAGTTGAGGAAACTCTTGCTTGGGTCAAAAACAAGTGTCCAATAGTGGGAATTACCAATGGCATGGATGCAGAATATTGGCAATGGATAGAATTTAAAAATGCTCGAACACCAGAAGAGGCAGAAAAAGCCAAATTGCATTATAAAATGATGCTTTTAAAATATATTGAAACGCAAACAAGTAAGGTGCTAAAAGAAGATGTCTTTACCGTTGTTTGGGCGCGCCGCTTTGCTGAATATAAAAGACCTTGGCTCTTATATTATGATAATGACTGGTTTGAAAGGTTGTTAGAATCCAAGGAGATACAAATAATTTATGCGGGCAAACCCCATCCTGCCGATATTGGAATGATTAATGTTTGGAACAATATTTGGAAAAAATCCAAAGAATGGCAGAACTTGGTAATTCTGCCCGGATATAATTTACAACTGAGTAAATTATTAAAAGGCGGAACAGATCTTTGGCTTAATACGCCCAGGAGACCGCGCGAGGCATGTGGAACATCTTGGATATCAGCAATGATGAACTGTTCCTTGGTGATGTCTACTCGTGATGGAGGAGCAATTGAAGCAATAGACCAAGACAATGGTTTTCTCTTTGGGGTAAATAGTCCTTGCCTTAATGAAAATGAACAAGATTCCAAGGACTTTGCTGATCTCAAACAATCTCTTCTTTTGGCAATGGATATTTTTTATAAGGCCAAAGAAAAGTGGTACCAGATGGCATTGGCGGCAAAAAAAAGAGTAATAGAAGATTTTTCTACTGAAAAAATGTTAAAAGAGTATTGTCTCTTTTTATACAAATAAAAACAATAAAGAGGGTTTTTAGCCCTCTTTTTTATTTTGTTTAATTGGATAATTTTTGCAATTTCCTATTCTTTTTTTAATATACTGACATACTGACAATGCAGCTTTGGCTCCCTCACCGGCCGCAATCACAATTTGCTTATACGGAACATCATCAGCGTCTCCTGCTGCAAAAATACCAGGCATTGAAGTTTCGCCCGTAAAAGGATTAACTTTGATTTCATCTCTTTCATTAAACTCAACTAATCCTCTGACAAAAGAAGTGGCTGGCTGAGTACCAATTTCAACAAAAACACCCTCAACCGCTAATTCTTTTTCTTTATTTTCTTTTTTATCAAAATATAAAATTGAATTTACAAATTGATTTCCTTTAATCTCTTTAAGAACTGAATTTGTTATTATTTCAATCTTTCCTGTCTTTTGAGCTGTCTCCTGATTAACCTTATCAGCACATATTATTGATCCGTACTCTAAAATGTACACCTTCTTTGCCCAGTTTGAAAGTGCAATAGCCGCTTCAAATCCTGTATTTCCCCCACCAATCACTGCTACAATTTTATCTGAAAAAAACGCAGCATCGCAGGTGGCACAATAACTAACACCCTTGCCAATATATTTTTTTTCTCCTTTTATCTCAAGGGGACGGGGATCAGCACCTGAAGCAACAATCACTGTTTTTGATTGAAATGATTTATTGCTGGTGGTCTTTATCAAAAATTTTTCACTTTGCTTTTTAATCTTTAATACTGTATCTTTTCTTATATCTATATCACCTTTTTTTTCAAACTTTTCCAGATGTTTTTTAAACTGTTCGATAAGATCTATCCCAGAAATTTCTGGAAAGCCAGGATAATTCTCGATCATTACAGCTTTTTTTGATATCTGACTACTAAAATCCTTGGTGATTAAAACCGTTTTCAAACGCTGTCTAGCAGCGTAAATTGCAGCAGTCACACCAGCTGGTCCTCCACCAATAATAATTAAATCATAAATCATAAAAAAAATTGAAAGTTAATTAAAGATAAAAAGTTATCAGCTTGAACAAATTATCTAAATTTATCATTCTTGCATCTCTTGATATTTTATTGCTTCAGCAAGATGATCCCGTGAAATCTGTTCTTTACCTTCTAAGTCCGCAATGGTTCTTGCTACCTTTAAAACCTTATGATAAGAACGGGGCGATAAATTTAATCGTTGCATTGCATTACGCAAAAGATCTTGAGAAATAATATCTATTTTACAATATTCTTTGATTTGAGGTATTTTCATTTCGCTGTTAACAACGCCTCTTTCTTCTTGTACTTCACGTGCTTTTTCTATTCTTTCTCTTATTGTCTCGCTGTCTTCTCCTCTCTCCTCAGCAGTTAATTTTTCAAAACCAATTCTAGGAACATCAATCTTAATATCAATTCTATCTAAAATAGGACCTGAAAGTTTACGACGATAGCGAGTAATTTGACCGGAAGTACAAGTACAAGCTTTTTGAGGATCATTTAAATATCCACAAGGGCAGGGATTAGCAGCGGCAACGAGGGTGAATCTAGCTGGAAAAACTACTGTTTCTTCTGCCCTTGAAACCTGAACCATTCCGTCTTCCATTGGCTGACGAAGAGCCTCAATAACATCACGATGAAATTCAGGAAATTCATCCAAAAATAATACTCCTCTGTGAGCAAGGGTAATTTCGCCTGGCCGAACACGGGTACCGCCACCGATCAAAGCAACAGATGATGAGGAATGATGAGGAGACCGAAAAGGGCGTTCACTCATTATAGGTTTTTCTTTTGGTAAAAGTCCAGCAACACTGTAAATACGCGTCACTTCCAAAATTTCTTCCTTGGTCATCCGAGGAAGAATAGTGGGTAAAGATCGCGAGAGCAATGTTTTACCACCTCCGGGAGAACCCATTAAAAAAATGTTGTGACCACCAGCCGCAGCAATTTGAAGTGCTCTTTTTGGTCCTTCAACACCCTGAATGAAAGCAAAATCTACTTCGGGCACTTCATCGTTTTTAAAAATCTCATTAGCTCCTTTGCCAATAATGCTTTCACCTCCTTTTTCTAATTTTTCTAATAGTTCCTTGAGGTTCTCAACTGGTAATATTTTTAAATCCTCGACCAATTCTGCTTCTTTTTGATTTGCTTTTGGCAGGACCAAAATTTTGTTTTCCTTCTTTGCCAATATCGCTGCTGGTAATACACCGTTCACTCTTCTTAAACTGCCATCTAATGACAACTCACCAATAAAAATCTTATCCCTGGTATCAATTTTTTTCATTTGCTCTGAGGCCAAAAGAAAACCCACCGCAATTGCAAGATCAAAACCAGGCCCTTGTTTTTTTAGATCAGCAGGCGCTAAATTTACAGTGAGTCGTCGATTATGGTGTTGAGGAGGCCTGGCGCCGCTATTTTTAACAGCTGAAGAAACTCGTTCTTTTGATTCCTCAACTGCTTTGTCAGGAAGACCCACAATGGAAAAGGAATGAAGACCAGGTGTAAAATCAACCTCAACCTCAATATCTCTTGCTTCAAGACCAATGAGAGCTGATGAAAAAACCTTAACCGACATACAATTTAAAAATCAAAATGCAAAAATCAAAATGCAAAAAGATATTATGAACTTTAAATTATCGCTTTTTGATTTTTGAATAAAATCAATTCTAATTTTTAATAGATTTATTTTTTTCTTTTAACTTTTTAAGATAACCTTTTACCCGGTCAATGTTTTTAATTAAAAGTAAAATCACCGGAATCAAAGCAATATAAAATATTTGAACATTATAAAAATACAATAAAATTAACCCAATCACAATTCCAATTGTTCTTCCCACCATTTGCGTTCCCAACGCTGAAAAAAGTTGTGAAATTTTAAAGGTTGTTCTTTTTTCTAAAATGGGCTCTGTAATCATCGAAGCAATCAAAATTGGCACACCCCATACCAGCAAAGACAAAGGATCTAGATACAACAACATACCCATCAAACAAGCCGCTCCTCTGCCTCCCTTAAAATCCAGCCAAATGGGCCAATTGTGACCAATCACTGCAAATGCTGCAGATAAAATCATTCCTGTCGTTAAATCATAACCCAAAAATTGCAGTTTTTGAGCAAGAAAAAGCGCCAGGGCGGCTTTTCCCATATCACAAATCAGCACTAAAAGAAGCCCTGGTATGGCTGCCTTTGTTCCCTTTTCTTCTTTCAATAATCTAAAGGTATTTAAAGTGCCCATATTACCAGAACCGCTTTTTCTGATGTCCTTGCCTGTAAATAATTTTCCTATTAAGTAAGGAAAAGGGATTGAACCCAAAAGGTAACTTATAATGATAATAACAATTAGTGCCATAATTTTTTTAAAAAATCATTATTATAACGCAATTATAACGCAATTATAACGCAAAAAGAAATATTAAACAAGAAAAAAACTATTAAAGATTTTAAGATTTGATTACCATTGATTTTTTTGCCAGCCCAGCCAATAAGCAATATGATTACCCAAAATATGCAACACAAATGTTAAAATTAAAATTGTAAACCAGACAGAAATAGGAAGTTTCAAAAACGGAGTCAAAAGCAAAAAAGCGCCAATAACAAAATTTAATTGATCAAAAGGAATCCAGGGCTTGCCCGGCTCAATATTTTGACGCCGTTTCAAAAAAGCAAATAAAAGATCACCAAACACTGCTCCAAAGGAAATTAAAAATCCAAATAAAAAAATATTGATTTCCTGATAATTAAACAAACTGATTTTTTGAATGTATTCGAACTGATAAAGATACTGCTGAAAAATCGCCATAATCATCCCAGCAACTGTTCCACAGATCAACCCTCTCCAGGTTTTATGATTGCCAAAAATCGGATAGCCGTTTATTTTTTTGTTAAAATCAACAGGCACTTCTAATGGTTTTAAAAATTTTATATTTCTTGAAAGCGATGCTGACATATTGCTAAAATATGCCGGCAGAAAAAAATAGATTGAAGAAAGCAAAACATCAAACATAATTTTAGCGCCTTGAAGACAAATCAATATTCATTGAAACCTTGACGCTCCTTAAAAATGTTTCCAGGGCTGTTAAACTAAAAATAACAAACACAAGCCCAAAAAGAAACCAATATTCAAAATCAAAAATCATTAAAGAACACAAAAGATAAATTAAAGGGGTGTGAATATATTTTGTTTTAGTGTGGAAAATCGTCAGTTCATTGATATCAGTAAAAAGAAAAAATCCCTGTTTGATGTTTGGAAGGAACGAAAGCCCAATAAAAAGAACAGGAATCAAAAAATAATTTATCTCATTTAGCCCCTTTAAGGAAAATGAAAATCCAATAAAAAGAAAAAATAAAAGATCGACGGCGGGATCGAGCACTTCTCCCAATTTACTTGTCTCTTTTCTTTTTCGTGCCAAAAACCCATCTAAAAAATCGCCTATTAAATTAAAACAAAGACAGGTAAAAGCCAAAATATTTTTTTCAGCCATAAAAGCCCACAAAAAAATAGGCCCCAAAACAATGCGTGATAATGTCAATTTGTTTACAAAGGTCATATTACAATTTACAATTTTTAATTCTACCAAAAAACAGCAATAAAAAAAAGAGTACCTTAGTACAAATTAAAAATTCCAAAACACAAGCACCAAAATACAAAAAAATACCAAATACCAAACTCCAAATTCCAAAAAAATACTAAATTCTAAATTCTAAACAATATTAAGCAGAAATTAGTTATCAGAAAAAAGAAAACAGTAGAGAAAACAGAAATCAGAAA
>DAOPTN010000012.1:10550-13238 GCA_035349995.1 Candidatus Pacearchaeota archaeon | reverse complement strand
CTCTATTTGTGGTAAAATGAAGACAATGAAAACATTGCAAACAAAAACAGAAAGGGTTTTTAGCGTATCTGAATTTTTAGATTTTTTAAATAATATTCTAATTCCGCAACAGGCAGTAATTCAAGGGGAAATAGGAAAAAAAATTGACTGCCGGCCCACTTATTCTATTTTTAATTTATTAGATAAAAAAGATCACACTGTTTTAAAATGTTTTTGCTGGCAGGATAAATTAGAAAATTTGGGAATAGAATTAAGAGAAGGATTAGAAATTCAGGTTTTGGGGCATCCCAAGATATACAAAAGTCAATATGGGAGTAATTTTGAGTTTGAAGCAGAACAGGTATTGCTAGTAGGCGAGGGCGTATTAAAAGAGGCCTTTGATGCCCTGAAAAGAAAATTAGATAAAGAAGGATTGTTTAGTTTGGATCATAAACGTTCCTTGCCCAGATTTTGTCAAAAAATTGGACTTATAACTTCAAAATATGGCAAGGGCGCAAAACCTGATTTTGAAAAACACTTGGGAAAATTTGGGTTTGAGGTCTATTTTTATGATGTTCGGGTTGAGGGAATTTTTGCTGTTAATGAAATAGTACAAGCATTGTATTGGTTTAACGAGCACATGCCAGATCTTGACGTTGTAGTTTTGATTCGCGGTGGAGGAAGTTGGGAGAGCTTACAAGCATTTAATTCAGAGGAGGTGGCACGGGCGATTTTTGCTTCCAAGATTCCAGTCATGTGCGGCATAGGGCATGAAAGCGATATTACGATTGCAGATTTAGTGTCAGATGTGAGGGCATCTACGCCGACAGATGCGGCAAAAATTTTGAATGAGAATTGGAAGATGGCTTCAATCAATGTTTTAGAAATAGAAAAGAATTTAAGCACATTGTTTAAAAAGGTATTGGAGAATATCAGTCAGAATTTTGATTTTTTTGAGGACTATTTTAAAAGGACAGTAAAAAAAGAGATTTTTACAGTAAAAACAGGATTAGAGTCATTAATAAAAAATTTAGATTTTAATTTTCAAAATTATTTTAAAGAATTTGATATTTTAAGCAAGGGATTTAAAGATAATTTTTTAAAGATAGAGAGATTGATAAAAAATCAAAGAGAAGAAACTAATAAGATTCAAAGCGATTTACAAAAGAATAAGGATTGGTGGTATCAAAAAATTGAGAGTTTTTTAAAAGCAGAAAGGGCAAAGATTGTGCTTTCGAGCCCTTATTTTCGATTAAAACAGGGTTATACCATTACCTTAGATGAACAAGGAAAGAGCATAAAAAATTCAGAAAAATTAAAGATTGATCAAACAATTAAAACAAAATTTTATAAAGGTCAAACCCTGTCAAGGGTTAAAAAGATAGAATCATAAACTTATGCCAGAAAAAAAATTAAATTTTAGTGAGGCGTATAAGGAGATAGAGGAAATTAATGAGTGGTTTCAAAGCGAGGAAATTGATTTGGATGAAGCTCTTAACAAATATGAGAGAGGAATGGAGTTAATAAATAATTGCAAAAACCGATTGAAGGAAGCTGAGAATAGATTTGAGGAAATAAAGAAAAAATACGGAGAAGAAAAATAAATTTTTTGAAAAAGTTATTATTAAATGTGAATTTCAATGATGTCTTCGTCCTCTAAGATGTAATCTTTTCCTACAATTTGAATCCTAGGAGAATTCTTTTTTTTAAGGCGAGCATATTTAAAAAGCAGGACAAAATCTTTGTTTATTTTTTCTGCTAGATTAATTAATTTTGTTCCTTTTTGGGCAATAAAAGGATTTTCAAAATTCACTTCCTCGCCGATTTTTTTTGAGTAAACCCTTACAATTTCGAGTGTTTCAAAAATTTTCTTTTTTAATTCTTTAAGCCCTGTTCTTTTTTGGGCTGAAACAGGTACAATTTTTTCTTTTGGGGTTGTTTTTAATTGTTTGAAACATTTTTTGGATATTTCAAGATCAAATTTGTTGCCCACAAAAATAATTTTTTTATTGGTAAATCGCCAGATTTCTAATAATTTTTTTATCTCTTTGATTTGTTTTTGAACAGCAGGATTTGATAGATCAAAAACTGCCATCAGGGCATCGCTTTCAAAAATAAGTGATTTTAGCCATCCAGGAGAATCCTTGGTAAGGGGTGGAGTATCTACAAGTTGAATGAGGATATTTTCAAACGGCATCATTGCTGGCTTGGGAAATTGGGTGGTGAAGGGATAATCAGCTACTTTTTCCTGGGCATTAGTGAGGGCGTTTAAAAGAGAAGATTTTCCAGCATTGGCAGGCCCCACAATTACTACTTCACCTGCACCTTTTTTGGGCACAGTATAAAAAACTTCGCTTTTTATCTTTTTTGGTTTTTGTTTTTTTAGTTTAGCGATTTTTGTTTTTAGTTCTTTTTGAACCTTTTCAGTGCCTTTATGTTTTGGGCAAACTGCCAGCATTTCCTCTAAAATAGAGATTTTTTCCTTTAAATCAGCTGTTTCGTCTAATCTTTCCTGAAGTTTGAAAAAATAAGGTGGTAAATTTGCTGCCATAATTATATGTCTCTTTTTAGACGATCGTCTATTTGTAGACATCTAGTTGTAGACAAAAGGAAGAGCTTTTATTTGGATTTTTTTGTAAATTTATTGTATCATAAAATAAGTTATTTTATAATGGAAAATATTAAATTTTTAAATTGCAAGATTAATTT
>DAOPTN010000012.1:0-10450 GCA_035349995.1 Candidatus Pacearchaeota archaeon | reverse complement strand
AAATAAGTTATTTTATAATGGAAAATATTAAATTTTTAAATTGCAAGATTAATTTATTAAAAAAGGTTTTTGTTCCAAGACCAGAAACTGAATTTTGGGTGCAAAAAGCAATAAAAGAAATTAAAAAGATAAAAAATATTCCTTCAACAGATTCAGGGGATATACCATTCCAAGAAAATTTATCGGCAGAGTCAGGGTTTAAAATTCTTGATATTTTTGCGGGATCAGGATGCATTGGAATAGCAGTTTTAAAGGCCTGTCCTGAGAGTTGTCAAAAAGTTGATTTTGTTGATATTGACGAAAAGGCGCTTCAGGAAATAAAAATTAATTTAAAGGAAAATAATATTGAAAAAGAAAGATACAGAATTATTAAATCAAATATTTTTGAAAATATCAAATCAGAAAAATATAATATTATTTTTGCCAATCCTCCTTATGTTGCCTTGGAAAGAATTTCTGAAGTAGATGAAGAAGTTTTAGAAAATGAACCTTGGACAGCTCTCTTTGCCGGGAGCGATGGAATGGTTATAATAGAAAGATTTTTAAAAGAAGTAAAAAGTCATCTTAAAAAAAACGGGATTATTTATTTGGAATTTGACCCTTTTCAAAAAGAAAAAATAAAGAATATTTTAAAAAAACAAGGATTTTATTTTTGTTTTTGCAAGGATCAATTTCAAAAAACTCGTTGGGTAAAAATATATGCAGATACCAAAAAATCTTAATAAAACATTAAAGGAAAAAAATGTAAAATTTATCAGGCCGGTTTTTGTAGATATCCTTGGCAGGATGCTTGATTTTACTGTTCCAGTGACACGGATTAACAACATAATAAAAAATGGCAATGGTTTTGACGGTTCATCGGTTGAAGGATTTGCCAGGATTGAGGAAAGCGATTTAATATTTCTTCCGGAAATTAAAACACTAAAAATTTTACCCTGGGAAGAAAAAGGAGTAGATTATTCTTGGAGAGAAGCAATAGTTTTTGGTGATATTATTGATTCCCAAAGGAAAAATTTTGAAGGAGACACAAGAACTTTATTAAAAAATATTATTAAAAAATATGAGGATATTGGCACTTTAAAATGCGGCGCAGAAATAGAATTTTTTATTTTTAAAGATAATTGTTTACCCAAGCACACAGACGAAGGAGAATATTTTCGCTCAGGTCTTTACGGAGAAATAAGAAAAGAAACTCAACTAATGTTAAATAAATTGGGTATAAAAACAGAATTTGATCATCATGAGGGTGCTTTTTCACAGCATGAAATAGATTTGACCTATGGCGAGGTCACAGAAATGGCAGATAGTATTATTTTAACTAAATTTATTTTAAAAAGAGTTGCAAGAAAATATGGACTTTATGCTTCTTTTATGCCAAAGCCAATTGAAGGAATAAACGGAAGCGGAATGCACCTACATTTATCTTTGTGGAAAAATGGTAAAAATTTATTTTTTGATGAAAGAAAAAAAGATTTAAGCGATATGGCAAAATCTTATATTGCCGGTTTAATAAAATATGGAAAAGAAATACAACTTGTTTTAAATCAATGGATAAATTCTTACAAGCGGCTTTACCCAGGGTATGAAGCGCCTACTTATTTAGTATGGGGCACCAAGAATCGATCTGCCTATATAAGGGTGCCAGAGTATCAAAAGGGAAAAGAAAGTGCTACGAGAATTGAGATAAGAAGTCCGGATCCGGCTTGTAACCCTTATATAGCGCTTGCTCTTATTCACGCTGCTGGTGTTCAGGGGATTAAAGAAGGATTAAATCCACCATCTTCAATTGAATTTGATGTTTTCCATTTATCAGAAAAAGAAAAAAGACAATTAAAAATAGAAGAACTTTCGCCAAGCTTAGAAAGGGCATTGGATTTTTTTCAAAAAAGCACCTTGGTAAAAGAAACACTAACCCCTCATCTTTACCATAAGTTTATTGAAAACAAAAAGATTGAATGTGTCAATTTTAATAAATCCGTGACAGATTACGAAATAAAAAATTACTTTAAGGCCTTATGATTAATCGAGGAATTGCTACATTTACATTGGATTATGGAAAATGTCCACGTTGGCTTTTTGAGCGCATGGTAAAACTTTCGCGCGGTGTAATTTATGCAATTGTTGATGAATACGGTCCTGATGAATTTATAAAAAGAATATCTGATCCGGTTTGGTTTCAATCTTTGGGCACAGTTGCGGCTTTTGATTGGAATTCTTCTGGCTTGACCACAATTCTAACTGCAGCTTTAAAAGAAGCAATTAGAGGCCAGGAAAAATCGTTGGGTATTTTTATTTGCGGAGGAAAAGGTAAAACATCAAGAAAAACACCTGATGAAATTAAGCAATGGGGAAATATTTTAGCTTTGCCAGATGAAAATGTTAATAATTTAGTTTACAATTCAAAAATGTCTGCCAAGGTAGATAACGGATTGATTCAAGATGGTTTTCAGATTTACCACCACACCTTTTTCTTTTCGCAAAGCGGTGCTTGGAGTGTAGTTCAACAAGGAATGAATTCTCAAAATCAAACAGCCCGGCGTTACCATTGGTATTCAAAAGATGTTACTGATTTAGTTTGTGAACCCCATACAGGCATTGCGACCATGATAAAGGTGCCAACCCTTGATCTTACCTCGCGCAAAAGCGAGAAAAATCGTGAAATAAGCACTAAATTGATTCAGAATAATTATTTATCTTTGATGAAGGATATTAAAATTTTAAGAAAACACTCTGATAGCTTGTCTAAAACTCTTGCTTTAAAGTTTAAGGATCAAGAATTAACTTTTTTAAAATTAGAAAACAAAGAATTTTCGTGGCATCCGCTAATAGATGAAGATTTTTCAAGGAGTAAGTATTTGGAAAAAATTTTAGCCAAGGTGTGTGAAAGAAAACCAAAAAGTTATGAGGATCTTTTAGCGATAGAAGGCGTTGGTCCAAAAACCATTAGGGCTTTAGCTTTGGTAGCAGAAGTGATTTATGGAGCAGAGCCGAGTTATGATGATCCAGCCCGTTATTCATTTGCTCATGGCGGAAAGGATGCGACACCTTATCCTGTGGATCGTTTTACATATGATAAAACTATAGAATTTCTTTGTCATTTTAATCCCCAAAAAGAGCCACAAAAAATAGAAGATTATGATTACCAAGAAATTAAAGAATGACAATAAAATAAAAACACTGTACAAAGAATTGAAAGACAAATATGATCTTTCTGAAGGACAATGGGCGTTATGGTGTAAAAGAAAAAAGAGCAAAAAAGACAAAGAACAAATTATTATTGAAGCCATTTTGACCCAGAGGATCAATTGGAAGAATGTAGAACTTTCAATGATTAATCTTAAAAAAGCACGAGCTGATTCATTAAAGGATATTGTAAATATTGGACCTCAAAAACTTTCTTTTCTTATCAGGCCATCGGGATTTTATCAAACAAAATCTTATTATCTTTTCCACTTGGCTCAGTTTGTTTTAAAAAATTATAGTAGTGTGGAAAAAATGCAAAAAGAAAATATTAAAAAATTAAGAGAAGGATTATTAACCGTGAAAGGGGTTGGCAAAGAAACAGCAGATGATATTTTGCTTTATGCTCTTGAAAAATCTATTTTTGTGATTGATGAATATACACGGCGTTTTGTTAAAAAATATAAAATTGCCAAAGATCTTTCTTATGATTATCTTCAAAATTTATTTCAAAAAAATCTGCCTCAAAGCATTAGGGTCTATCAGGATTTTCATGCTATAATTGTTTTAGAGGGAAAACCCTTTGCAAGGGGAAAGGTCGAAAATAAAAATATATAACTTATTAAATCTATGAATGCTAAAAGTTTATTATTTATAATTTTAGGAATAGTGCTTTTAATTTTTGGAATTTATGGGTTGATTTTTTGGTGGTGGCCTCTTTTTGTTAAGGTGTTTTTGGCTTGTCTTGGGCCTTTCTTAATTCTTGTAGGAGCATTGTTAATTTTTATTGGCAAAGAAGAATAATTTTAAAAAACAAGTTGACAAGTATTTTTATTTTTCGTCAATTTATGCGGATAACGATGAATTCTTTCAGTAGCAATGTAAGGTTTGGTTGGTATTATTGTGAGAATAAATACGAATAAAAATATGTCAAATGATAAAAAAATTCAACTATCGCCGAATTCTTTAAATCTTTATTTGGAATGTCCATGCTGTTTTTGGTTAGAGAAAAGACAAAAAATTAGAAGGCCTCAACCATATCCTTATGCCTTAAATACGGCAGTAGATGTATTATTAAAAGAAGAATTTGATCAATATAGGGCAAAAGGGGAGCCGCATCCTTTATTGGTGCAAAATAAAATTCCTGCTAAGCTTTTTTCTAATCAGGGATTACTCAATCAATGGCGGAGCAATTTTAGCGGGATTCGTTATTATGATCAAAAATTAGATGCTATTTTATATGGGGCGGTAGATGATATAGTGGAATTTGATGACGGCAAATTAGCTCCTCTTGATTACAAATCAACCGGCAGCAAAGTTCCTCAGGTATATGATCGTTTTCAATTGCAAATGGATATTTATACTTTTCTTTTAGAAATGAATGGATTTGAGACACCTAAAAAGGGTTATTTGGCTTTTTATGTTGTTGATAAGAAAAACGGATTTAAAGATCGTTTGCCCTTTAAAAAAGAATTATATGAAATAGAAACCAATCCTTCAGATATTCCGGGGATTTTTAAAGAAGCTGTTTTGCTTTTAAAAAAAGAGACACCGCCACCCCATAATTCTGATTGTGAATATGGTAATTGGATTAATAAAATTACTAAATTATAAATATTCTTTTTATGCCATGTTCACTTTTTGTTTATACATATTTTAAAAACGATCGTAGAAAAGTTATGATATGAAGGTTCAAAAGAAATATATTTTATGGGCGCTGGCTTTGATTGTTTTAGGAATTTTATTAACTGGTTTCCCTTTTCTTTTTAAAAAAGAATTTGATTTTAAAGAGATGGATTTTAACGATGGAAAAGCAGTGGTCGTTTCAGATTTACATTTAGATTCAAATCCTCGTGATTTAACTTGTGTCGGTGATTATTTAAATAATGAAAATGTGTCTTTGCTTATTTTAAACGGCGACGTTTTTGATAAAAAGCATAAAGATCCATTAAAAAAAGAAGACTTAGATTATGTAAAAGAAAGATTAGGGATTGAGGATGGTTCCTCTTTTGATATAATTTATTTACTATCTTCTTATAATCACGATCCTTATTTGAAGTTGAGTAAAGATTTCAAAGAAGAGAATGTTGATGTTTTGGAAAGCGCCCTTGCGCTTAAAACCGGTAATGAAAAATTTTATATTTTTCACGGTGATTATATTTTAAGCGGTTATAATACGGGCATAGCAAGTATTGTTAATAAATTAAGCGCAAATTTACTTTATGAGAAATTTGCCAAGATAGTAATAAACGAAGGAAAAGATAATTGGGTTATTTTGAGTCATTCCCATGTGCCAGGGATTAATCAAAAAGCAAAAGTAGCTAATACCGGCTCTTGGATAAATAGATTTGTATCAAGTAAGAATACAGCAGTTTTAATAGAAGTCACAGGAGGACAAAAATCAGTAATTGACCTTGTTAAAATTCCTTGTGATTAAGTGAGATTTATTAAAATATTTTATGAAGTTTATAGGAGATTTTCATATTCATTCCAAGTATTCTAGAGCCACCTCAAAGCAGATGGATCCAGAAGATCTTGATAAGTGGGCACAAATAAAGGGAATAAAGGTGATTGGTAGTGGTGATTTTACTCATCCTGATTGGTTTAAAAATTTAAGAGAAAAATTAGAACCGGCTGAGGAAGGATTATATAAATTGAGTACTAAATATCAAACATCAAATACCAAACAAACCACTCGATTTATTTTAACAGCTGAGATTAGTTGTATTTATACAAAAAATAATAAGGTAAGAAAGGTTCATCATTTGGTATTGGCGCCGGATTTTAAAACTGTGGAAAAGATTAATACTCAGCTTTCTTGGGTTGGAAATTTAAGATCTGATGGAAGGCCAATTTTAGGACTGGATTCAAAAGAATTATTAAAAATTGTTTTGGACTCTTCGCCAGATTGTATGTTGATTCCTGCTCATATTTGGACTCCATGGTTTGGGGTTTTTGGATCAAAATCTGGATTTGATTCATTAGAAGAATGTTTTGAGGATTTAACGTCTTATATCTATTGTATTGAAACCGGTCTTTCTTCGGATCCACCAATGAATTGGCGATTGTCAGCGTTAGATAATATTACCTTGATTTCAAACAGCGATGCTCACTCTTGTCTTAAAATTGGTAGGGAAGCTAATGTTTTTGAGGGTGGGGAATTGAATTATAAAAGCATTATTGAAGCAATTAAAAATGGCGGAAGATCAACAAATGCAAATTGTCGATTGGTTTCTACCATTGAATTTTTTCCAGAGGAAGGTAAATATCATTTTGATGGTCATCGGACTTGCGGATTACGATTATCACCGCAAGAAAGAAAAAAATATGGCGGGATGTGTCCGAATTGCGGAAGACCATTGACAGTGGGAGTTCTTTCAAGAGTGGATGATTTAGCTGACAGACCTGAAGGAGAAAAACCACCTAATGCCGTTCCTTATGTGAGCTTGGTGCCATTAAATGAAATTATTGGTAAGGTGTTCTCAAAGGATTCATACACAAGGGCAGTAATGGAGGAATATCAAAAATTGATTTTGGCCTTTGGTAGTGAGTTTGAGGTATTAATGGAAACGCCAATCGAGGAAATCTCTCAAGTTTCACCAGAAGTGGCTGAAGGAATAAAAAAAATTAGAGAAAAAAAGATAAAAGTATTACCGGGATTTGATGGAGAGTTTGGTAAGGTTCAAATTTTAGAAGAGGAAGAAGATAAAATAAAAAAATCAAACCAAGAAACATTATTTTAATGTTTTTTGGTGTTGGTTTAATAAAAATATGAAATTTCAAATAAAAAGTACTAATATTGTTTTAACTGAAAGTTTAAGAAATTACATTGAAGAAAAAATTGGAAAATGTGAAAGATTTATTCAGTTGGAAAATTTTCCATTAAAGGCTTATGTTGAAATAGAAAAGATTACAGATCATCATCGCAAAGGAGATATTTTTAGAGCAGAGGTTAATATGGAATTACCAGGGAAGCTTTTACATTGTGATGCAAGAAAAAATGATATTTATTTAGCAATTAATGCGGTTCGAAACAAACTTGAAAGAGAAATAAAGGAATATAAAGAGTTAAAGAAATAAGATTAAAAATCAATTTTTAATTTTCAAAAACTATCATCGCGACCCCTCACCTTTTACTAAGGTGAGGGACTCCTCGCAATGACAGGGAAGGGAAGCTTGCCTTCTTTTTGACACTTCACTACGCTACCGTTTAAACGTTTTACTGTTTTCTGACAACTGATTTCTGTTTAATATTGTTTAGTATTTAGAATTTAGTATTTGTTTGGTATTTGGTATTTGTTATTTGGTGCTTTTTTGTATTTTGGTGCTTGTGATTTGGAATTTTACCAATGTGATCTTTCAATGTGGCTTCTGGGACGGGATTGCTTCGCTTTAATTACAATTATTGTAAATTTTTATTAGGTTAATTTAGAATTTTTATTTTTATGTCTTTTTTTTCTAAAATTTTTGGAGATCAAAATGAGAAAACGTTAAAAAAAATGCAGCCGATTGTTGAAAAAATCAATAATCTCGAATCAAAAATTCAAAGATTATCTGATGAAAAATTAAAAGAAAAAACAGTCGACTTTAAAGATAGAATTAAAAAAGGAGAAGTTCTTGATGATATCTTGCCTGAGGTTTTTGCTGTAGTGCGAGAGGCAGCAAAACGAACCTTGGGACAACGTCATTTTGATGTTCAGCTAATGGGTGGCATTGCGATGCACCAGGGCAAGATTACAGAAATGAAAACTGGTGAAGGAAAAACTCTTACTGCCACTTTGCCTCTATATTTAAATGCCCTTGAAGAAAAAGGATGTCATTTGGTTACAGTAAATGATTATTTGGCAAGACGTGATACAGTTTGGATGGGACAAATTTATCATTTTTTGGGACTTTCTGTTGGCTGTTTAAATCATGAACAGTCGTTTGTATATGATCCAGAGTATAAAAAATCTGCAGAGGAAAAAGATAAAATTAGAGATGAGTTGGGTAGTTTTCAAGTGGTTGAAGATTTTTTAAGGCCCGTTTCGAGGAAAGAAGCGTATTTAGCTGATATTACTTATGGCACCAATAATGAATTCGGATTTGATTATTTGCGAGATAATATGGTTTATAATATGGATCAGTTGGTTCAGTCACGCAACAATGAGAATGATGAAGATATTTATCACTTTGCCATTATTGATGAGGTTGATTCAATCTTAATTGATGAGGCCCGAACACCTTTGATTATTTCTGCTCCTGATACTGAAAGTTCAAAGTGGTATCAAGAATTTGCCAGAATTATTCCCAAGCTTAATTCTGAGATCGATTTTAAAGTTGATGAGAAAAGAAAAGCAGTAACATTGACCGAAGAAGGCATTAATAAAATTGAAAAGCTTTTGGGAAAAGAGAATATTTATGAGGAGCGAGGGATAAAATATCTTCACCATCTAGAGCAAGCCTTAAGAGCAGAGGCACTGTTTAAGAGGGACAGAGATTATATTGTAAAGAATAATCAGGTGATTATTGTAGATGAATTTACGGGCAGATTGATGCCTGGCAGGAGATGGTCTGGAGGACTACACCAAGCCATTGAAGCAAAAGAAGGTGTTCCTGTTCAGGCAGAGTCATTGACCCTAGCGTCTATTACCTTTCAGAATTTTTTTAGAATGTATAAAAAAATAGCTGGAATGACAGGTACTGCCGTTACTTCGGCTGAGGAATTTCAAAAGGTTTATGGACTGGATACAGTAATGATTCCCACTCACAAACCAATGATTAGAAAGGATTTGCCTGATAAAATTTTTAAAACTCAAAAAGGCAAATATCAAGCAGTGGTAGAAGAGGTAAAAAATCGACATAGCCAAGGACAACCCATTCTAATTGGTACTACTTCTATTGATAAAAATGAACATTTATCACGATTGCTAAAGGCAGAGGGAATATCACATGAAGTTTTAAATGCTAAAAATAACGAGAAAGAAGCGGCTATTATTGCGCAAGCAGGAAAAAGGGGACAAGTGACAGTGGCAACCAATATGGCTGGTAGGGGGGTAGATATTATTTTAGGAGGAAATCCTCCAGATCAAAAAGAAGCAGAAGAGATTAAAAAAGTGGGGGGACTTTGTGTGATTGGAACTGAACGGCACGAAGCGCGGCGGATTGATAATCAATTACGGGGAAGAGCTGGTCGGCAAGGAGATCCTGGAGTTTCTCAATTTTTTATTTCTCTGGAAGATGATATTGTAAGAGTTTTTGGTGGCGATACTATAAAAAGAGTATTTGAGCGTTTTGACTTTCCTGAGAATATGCCAATTGAAAACAAGATGATTTCTCGAGCTATTGAATCGGCTCAGGCAAGAATTGAAGGATATAATTTTGATATTAGAAAACATCTTTTAGAGTTTGATGATGTATTAAACAAACAACGAATAAAGATTTACAAAAAAAGGAGAGAAATACTTAAAGAATCTGAAAAATCGAGTTTTGCAACAGCAAAAAGAGATGTAAAAGAGGGGGAGCAAACTTCTTTTTGCTCATCAAATTTAAAATCTCAAATCTTGGAGATGGCAAAAACGCCGGAAGAAAAAAAAGCCCTTGAAGCAAAAGAAAAAGAACTTGGAGAAAATTTTTTCAAAGTGGCAAAGTTTATAATGCTTAATACCCTGGATACATTATGGATGCAACATCTTGAAGATATGGAGGCATTGAGAGACAGTGTACAGCTTAGGGCTTATGGTCAGATTGATCCTTTGGTTGCTTATCGAACAGAAGGACATAAAATGTTTCAATCGCTTTTGGAGGATTTTGAGGAAAAAGTATTGGATACAATATTAAAAGCCAAAATAAAACCCAATATTAAAATGACTTCTAATAAAATTACACAGCCAGTCAGTTCTGCTACAAAAAATGCTTATAAAAAGGTAGGGCGTAATGATCCTTGTCCTTGTGGCTCCGGAAAAAAATATAAAAAATGTTGTTATCCTAAATTTGGATAAAAAGTGATGTTTATTGATTTTTTATTAAAAATAAATTAAATTTATATTAAGGTAGGTTCAAGAACAGAACGCAACAATCCTTTTTTGTCTTTGACACGAGCGAAGCGTAGCGCAGCGAAGTGTCGATTCCCTTTATGTCATTGCGAGCGACCGAAGGAAGCGAAGCAATCTCGTGGTAATACTCTGGGATTGCCACGTCCTACTGCGGTAGGACTCGCAATGACAGTAGACGCGCGCCACGGGATCGCCACGCCCTTCGGGCTCTCAAAGAAAATTTCATTTTCTTTTCG
>DAOPTN010000011.1:0-13408 GCA_035349995.1 Candidatus Pacearchaeota archaeon | reverse complement strand
AAAGTAGAATATTGATATTAAACTTATTTTTTGTTTTTAATTTTTAATTTTAAGAGAAATATGTTAAAATAATTTTATGATTGAATATTTGTGGGTTTTATTTTCTTATCTTTTCGCTTCAATTCCTAATGGTTATTTGATTCCCAAATGGGTTGCAAAAAAAGATATTCGTAAGATTGGACAGGAAAAGTTAAGCGGTTCAAATATTATTCAAAATGTTGGTTTTTTACCAGGGGTATTGTCTGGTGGGTTCGATCTTTTGAAGGGAGTAGTTGCTGTTTTTGGAGCCCAAATGTTATGCCTTTCTTTTCCATTTCAGGCGTTGGCTGGTATAGCGGCTTTGTGCGGACAGATGTGGCCAATTTTCTTTCATTTTTGGGGAGGTAGGGGAGGAGCGGTTTGTATTGGGGCTTTGCTTATGTTTTCCCCACTCATTGCTGGAATTTTTATAATAGTTTGGATTGGTGGAAAAATTTTTTCAAAGGATTATTGGACACCTATCGGACTTATTCTTGGTTTAATAGTGGCAATCATTCTTGGCATTTATTTTTCCCAACCCGCTGTTGTAATGTTTTCATCGATTGCTGTTGTTTTAATTTTAATTCAAAGGGTATTGGGTAAGCCAGGCAGTTTGAAAACAATAAAAGATAAAAAGATTATTTTATGGAGATTGCTTTTTGATAGAGACAGTAGGAAAAAGTAACTTATAACCAACAACTTACAACGCTGATTTATGAATAATAATCTCAAAATTATTTTATCTTTCATTATTATAACTGGTGCTATTTTGCTTTTCATTTACTTTCCTATAAAATCTAAAATATACTATCCTACAGAGGGCGAGGCTATACCTTTTTATCTTTTGACATTAGTAGTAATTTTCGGTGTAATTTATACAAATTTTTTAAAAGAGAAGATTAAGAAAACTATAGATGAAATATCAAAAGAGATAGCCAAAAGTTTTGCGATTGGAATAGCAATAGGAATTATCCTTACTTTCGTAGTAAGTATAGTTGGATACATTAGTGGTTATTGGACAAAAGATCCTGTTAGTGGTGCGAAGCTAGAAAATTCCCTTCAAAAGTTATTTATTTCTTTTTATATTGCAGCAATTTTGGGTCCCTTCATGGGAATTCTTTGCGGAGCTTTATTGGGAACAGTAAAAGGCATTTTTAAAAGTTATACTTTATTCAAAAAAAATCACCAATAGAAGGAGAAGTTTTAGCTCCTGAAGAAAAATCGCAAAGAGAAGCGATATTCACAAAAAAAGAGTTAATAATTGGAATATTACTTTATTTAATTTTTCCACTTGCAGGAATGATTTATCTTTTAGCTACTGCAAGAATTAAAAAATCTACCTCTCTAAAAATATTAATAGGACTTATTTTGCTTTTTCTCCTTTCTGTAATTTTAGATTTTGTACTTAATAGATAGATGAACTTCGAGATTTTTTGAAGATAGAGTAAAGGAATATTGTTCTTATAATAAAAGCAGGAGAGAATAATGCCGCATTTGTGAAATATGAAACAAAGTCGGAAAAATTAAAAAGAAAGTATAAAATAAAGAAAAAAGAGAAAACGTGTTATATATTTTATGAAGTTAATAGTAGGAAATTGGAAAATGAATCCCAAAAATTCTCTTGAAGCGGAAAATCTGTTTCAAGAGATAAAAAAAGAAGTTGGGTCGGTAAAAAACAAGGAAATAGTAATTTGTCCGCCTTTTATCTATTTATCTAACTTGCAATCAATATCTACTGAGCAGGTTGATAGCTTACAGCTTGGTGCTCAAAATTGTTTTTGGGAAGAAAAAGGCGCTTTTACTGGCGAAATTTCTCCTGTACAATTAAAAAACTTAGGGGTAAAATATGTGATTTTGGGACATTCTGAAAGAAGGCAATATCTTAGAGAGACCGATGAAATGATTGCAAAGAAATTAAAAGCGGTACTGGAAGCACGTCTTTTGCCGATCTTATGTATTGGCGAGACAAAAGAAGAAAGAGAAGCCGAAAAAACCGCTGATGTTTTAAGATTCCAATTAGAAAACTCCCTTCAAAATCTATCATTAGATATCCATCATTTAACATCTCTTATTATTGCTTACGAACCGGTATGGGCAATTGGGAGTGGCGATTTTTGTCCTCCGGATGAAGCATTAAGTAATTTTTTATTTATCAAAAAACAACTAATAAAAATTTTTTCTTCTTTTGCTAAATCACAACGAATCAATCCGGCGGAAAAAATTAGAATTTTATACGGTGGCAGTGTTGATTCAAAAAATGCCAAAGATTATATTGATGTCGGTTTTGATGGACTTTTAATTGGCGGAGCATCGCTTCGAGCAGGAGAATTTATTAAAATAGTAAAAATATGCGCAATGTAATTTTAATTATTCTTGATGGGTGGGGAATCTCGAAAGAAAAAAGAGGCAATGCTATTTTAAATGCCAAAACTCCAAATTTTAATTATTACTGGAACAATTTTCCCAAGACCGAGCTTTGTGCTCATGGAAAGTGTGTTGGTTTACCTGATACTCAAGATGGAAATTCAGAAGCCGGGCATATGAACTTGGGCGCAGGAAGAATAGTTTTGCAGGATTCAGTTTATATTTCAGAAAGTATAAAAGATGGAACATTTTTCAAAAATACTGCTTTTTTGGAAGCAGTAAGACACATTAAAAAACATAATACAAAACTTCATTTAATAGGCCTTTTATCGGGAGAGGAAAGCCCTCATATGTCACCAGAGCACTTATATGCTCTTTTGGAACTGGCAAAAAAAGAAGGTGTTAAAAGGATTATTCTTCATTTATTTACTGATGGCAGGGATTCTTCTCAGCATGCGGCGCCTAAGTTTTTAAAAATATTAAGAGAGCATTTTAAAAATCATCAAATTTTTTTTGAAGTGGGCAGTGTTATTGGCCGGGCTTTTGCAATGGACAGAAAGAAAGATTGGCAAAATATTGAAAAAGCATATAATCTTATTACACTAGGAGAGGGAGAAAAAGTACAAAGTGCCGAAGAGGCAATATCCCGGGCTTATAATAAGGGACTGACCGATGAATTTATTCCTCCATCGATTGTTGTAAAGAATGGAAAACCCGTGGGAACTGTTGATGATAATGACGCTGTTATATTTTTTAATTTAAGATCAGACAGAGCACGTGAGCTAACTAAAGTTTTTGTTCAGCCTGATTTTGAAAATTATAATCACGGAACCTTTAAAAGAAAAAAGATCTTAAAAAATATTAAGTTTGTGGCAATGACTGATTTTGGGCCAGATTTGCCTAATATTTTAACTGCTTTTCCTTCAAGGGATATAGTAAATTCTCTGACCTTTGTTCTAAAAGAATTTTCACAATTATATATTGCTGAAGCTGAAAAATATGCTCATGTTACTTATTTTTTCAACGGTGGCTATGCTAATCCAGTAGTTGGAGAGGAAAGAATAAAAATTCCCTCACCTGATATTTTGCATTATAACGAAAAACCAGAAATGTCAGCCCCAAAGGTAACACAAACAGTTATTAAAAAATTAAATTCAAAGAAATATAATTTTATTTGTCTTAATTTTGCTAATCCAGATATGATTGGTCATACTGGAGATTTTGAAGCAGCAATTAAGTGCTGCGAAATAATAGATAAACTTTTAGGAGAAATAGTTAAAACTGCCCTGAAAAACAATTTTACTTTGATTATTACTGCTGATCATGGTAATGTTGAAGAAATGATTAATTTAAAAACTGGTGAAATAGATACCAAGCATTCAAAAAATCCTGTGCCCTTTATCTTGGTAAGCAGTCATTCTAAAATAAAAAACATAAAAATAAAAGAAAGGGGTAAACTTGCAAATGTAGCTCCAACTGTGCTAGAATTAATGGAATTATCAAAACCAAAAGAAATGAAAGAACAAAGTTTATTGTATTAAAAAAGCGCAACTTTTTCTTTTAATAACTTAGGGGTTAGTAAATTTTAGTCCCTAATAAAATATTTTATTTTTAACGGAGTAAAAAGCGCTTATCCGAATTATTTGGAATCGGATATTATTTTATTTATGGCCAGAAAAAAACAATTTAAAACAATTACCGGCATGGCAGATATAATGCCCACTGATTATAAGATATGGAAAGAAGTGGAAGAAGTAATAACTGCTATTGCAAACTTTTATGATTTTGCAAGAATTTCTACTCCAATTTTAGAAGATGAAGATTTGTTTGTAAAAGGGACAGGTCAATCAACAGAGGTAATAGAAAAACAAATGTTTAGTTTTCGAACAAAGGGAAAAGAAAAAGTAGTATTGCGACCCGAGTTTACTCCTTCTATAATACGGGCTTATATAGAAAATGGATTGGAATCGCGGCAAAAGCCCATTAAATTATGGACATTGGGACCGTTATTTCGTTATGAGAAACCTCAAAAAGGAAGATATCGTCAGTTTCATCAATTCGATTTTGAAATTATTGGAGATGCAGCATCAGCAACAGATGCACTTTTAATACAGCTTCTTTTAAATATTTTAGAACGATTGGGTTTGAAAAACTGGCGATTAGAAGTTAATTCTATTGGTTGTCAAGAATGTCGGCCTCATTATTTAAAACAATTAAAAAAATATTATAATGAGAGAAAAAAACACCTTTGTGCTGATTGTAAAAAAAGATTAGAAAAAAATCCTTTACGAGTTTTGGATTGTAAAGAAGAAAAATGCCAAAGGGTTAAAAAAACCGCTCCCCAGATAGTAAATTCTCTTTGTCAAGAATGTTATAAACATTTTCATTCTCTTCTTGAATTTTTAGACGCAATGGGGATTTCTTATATTTTGAACCCTTATCTTGTGCGTGGATTAGATTATTATGAAAAAACTGTTTTTGAAATTATGCCTGAAGAGGAAAATAATCGGCAAGGCACCTTGATTGGTGGTGGAAGATATGATAAACTGATAGAGCAATTAGGAGGAAAATCTACTCCAGCAGTGGGGGCAGCAGGAGGAATGGAGAGAATCATTGAAATCATAAAAGAAGAAAATTTGCATCCAAACATTCAAAGAAGAGTTTTTGAAAGCTTTGAAAATCCTCCCCAGATTTTTTTGGTTCAATTGGGAGACCTGGCAAAGAAAAAAATCTTAAAATTGATTGAAGAATTTAAAAAGAACGGAATAAAAGTTGCTCAAAATATTGGCAAAGATAATTTAAAAAGTCAACTTCAGCTTGCATCAAAAATGAAAGTAAAATATTCTTTAATTTTAGGGCAAAGAGAAGTGTTGGAAGATACAATTATTGTAAGGGATATGGAAAATAGCATACAAGAAGTACTTCCTCAAAAGGGGATTATAAAAGAAATTAAAAAAAGAATTAAAGAATTAAAATAATCGAACAACTTAAAATTTTATGAAAAATTGTCTTTTTTGTAATATTGTAGGAGGGAAAACTGACACCAAAATTTTATTTGAAAATAATTTTTTGGCTGTATTTGAAGATATAAATCCAAAAGCTCCTCTTCATCTTTTAATTGTGCCCAAAAAGCACATTGAATCTTTGAATGATGTAGAGGGAAATGATTGGGAAGTTTTTTTAGAATTATTTAAAACAGCACAAGCATTAGCAAGAAAATATAGGACTGAAAACGGATATAAACTACATTTTAATTTTGGGAAGAAAGGAGGTCAGGAAATTGACCATATGCATTTACATCTTTTGGGAGGATTTTAATAAGATATTTAAAACCCCGCATTTTTTTATGGTGTAGGGTTTTTATGTTGTTTAATTATGCCTTTAGTAAAAGGAGACATTCCTGGAATAGTAACATTTGTTTTAATTGCAGTTGGGGTTTCGTTTGTCATTTATCAATTTTCTTTTCTGCCACTTTGGGCTCGCGGTTTTTTATTTTTGTGGTTTTTATTATGGTTTGGTAAAACTATTGGCGTTGTCTTTAGCGCTAATTTTTAGAGGTTTCATTTTTTAAATATTTTTGCTATGATTGTTTAATAAATCTATGGCAAAATTAGCAATTACGCATCAAGCAGATCCTGTGCTTGTTTGGGGATTTGTAATTTTAATTTTCTTGGGTCTTTTAATGCTTTTCAGTGCTTCTTTACCGTTATCTTATGAAAAAACTGAAAATAAAAAAGACGGAGAATCAAGCAGCGGAAATCCTACCTATTATCTTTTACATCAAATTTTATATGGTCTTTTGCCAGGGATTTTTTTTGCTTATTTTTTTTCAAAATTTTCTTTGGATTTTTTAAAACAAATTTCCCCCCTTATATTTATTTTATCGTTGATATGTTTGATATTAGTTTTTATACCGGGAATTAAATTTGAAGCGGGTGGCGCAAGTCGATGGATTCAAATTGGAAGTTTTACCTTTCAACCATCAGAATTTGCAAAATTAGCTTTGGTAATTTATTTAGCTGCTTTGCTTGATAAGAAAGAAAGAAAAAAAGATGTTAATAATTTCAAAAAAGAACTTATACCGCTTTTGATAGTTTTAATACCGTTGGCTTTTTTGCTTTTATTTCAGCCTGATATGGGTACCCTGGGAATTTTATGTTTTATAGCGATTTCTATGTTTTTTGGAACAGGTGGTTCTTTTTTAAATACATTTTTAATTGTTTTATTGGGCCTTTCTGTACTTTTTGTTTCTGTGTTTTTTATTTTTCCTTATCAAGAAGAAAGAATATTGACATTTTTAAATCCAAAAGAAGATTTATCTGGCAGTGCTTATCAAATAAATCAATCTTTGATTGCTTTGGGATCTGGTGGAATATTTGGTCGAGGGTTTACTCATAGTATTCAAAAATGGGGATATCTTCCTCAACCAACCGCTGATGCAATATTTGCTATTTGGGGAGAAGAAACTGGTTTTATTGGTTCGGTCCTAATAATATTGTTGTACTTGATAATTTGTTGGAGAGGGTTTATAATAGCAAAGAGAGCACCTAATAAGTTTAGTCAGGGATTAGTAATTGGTATTATTAGTTGGATTGTTATTCAAGCATTTTTGCACATTATGGTAGTTTGTGGATTAATTCCCTTTACGGGAGTGCCGCTACCGTTTGTAAGTTATGGCGGTACGGCTTTAATTTTTAATTTAATTGGAATGGGATTATTAATAAATGTTTCAAAAAAAACAATATAATAAGAAACAAACAATTAACAACAAAAAAGTTGTAAAGTTGTTTAGTTAATATTAATTATGAAAATTATTCTTTTAAAAGATGTTCCAAATTTAGGAAAGGAATTAGATATAAAAGATGTTAAACCGGGTTATGCCCGTAACTTTTTGATTCCTCAAAATTTAGTAGTACCAGCTACAAAAAGAAATTTACAATGGCAAGAACGAGAGTTGGCAAAAAAGAAATTAAGGGAAGAGCAGAAGACAAAAGAATTACAAGAAATGATAAAAAAATTAAAAAATTTAAAATTGCAAATTTCTGTTAAAACAGGATCAAAGGGAGAACTTTTTGAAAAAATTACCAGTATTAAAATTGTGAATTTATTGAAGAAGGAAGGATTTGAGATGTCAAAAGAAAATATTATTTTTAAAGAACCAATTGAAAAAATAGGGGAGTATGTTATTCCTATTTCCCTTGGAAAAGATTTTAAAACAAAAATTAAATTAGTTGTTAAAAAAAAGAAATAAATATCAACCAATAGACCACGAAGTGGTCGGTTAATTATCTATTTATGACAAAATATATCTTTGTCTGTGGCGGAGTAATGTCAGGAATTGGAAAAGGAGTATCTACTGCTTCTATAGGAAAGATTTTAGAGTCTCGCGGATTTAAGGTCTCTGCAATTAAAATTGATCCTTATATTAACGTGGATGCGGGCACAATGAATCCTATTGAACATGGAGAGGTGTTTGTTACGGAAGATGGTGTTGAATGTGATCAGGACATTGGAAACTATGAAAGATTTTTGGAAAAAAATCTTTTTGATAAAAATTATATTACTACAGGACGTGTATATCAGACCGTTATTCAAAAGGAAAGAAACTTAGAGTATAATGGCCGATGCGTTGAAGTAGTGCCTGATATTCCAAATGAAGTTATCCGAAGAATTAAAAAAGTGGCCAAAGACACTAAAAGTGATTTTGTTTTAATAGAAATCGGTGGGACAGTGGGGGAGTATCAAAATCTTTTATTTTTAGAAGCGGCAAGGATGATGAAACTAACCCAACCCAAGAGTGTACTTTTTGTTTTAGTAAGTTATTTACCAGTACCCAAGATTATTGGTGAAATGAAAACAAAACCCACTCAATATGCCGTTAGATCTCTAAACTCGTCTGGTATTCAACCAGATATCATTGTAGCCCGTTCAGAGTTTCCTGTTGATGAAAAAAGAAAAGAAAAACTTTCTGTTTTTTGTAATGTCAAAAAACAAGATATTATTTCTGCACCTGATGCCGAGTCAATTTATGAAATACCTTTAATGTTTGAAAAAGAAAATATTGTAGGTCGAATTTTAAGTAAGTTTGAAATGCGTCCAAGAAAAAGAGACCTAGCAGAGTGGCAAAAACTTGTAAATACAATTAAACATCCAAAGAGAACAGTAAGAATTGGAATTGCAGGAAAGTATTTTAGATCTGGCAAGTTTACCTTAATGGATTCTTATATTTCAGTTATTGAAGCAATAAAGCATGCAAGTTTCTTTTTTAAAGCAAAACCAGAAATTACCTGGCTTGATACCGAAGAGTATGAAAAAAATTCCCGAGCGTTAAAAGAACTTGAGAATTTTGATGGTATTATTGTACCTGGCGGTTTTGGAAGTAGGGGAATAGAAGGGAAAATAAAGGTTATAAAGTACTGTCGAGAAAACAAAATTCCTTTCCTGGGACTATGTTTGGGAATGCAGTTGGCAGTGGTTGAGTTTTCAAGAAATGTATGTGGATTAAAAGGAGCTCATTCTGTAGAAATCGACCCCAAAACTAAATATCCAGTGATTGACTTGATGGAAGAGCAAAAAAAGAAACTTAAAGAGAAAAAATACGGAGGGACAATGAGATTAGGCGCTTTTGATTGTAAAATTGCCCCCAAAACTATTAGTTTTAATGCTTATAAAAGCAATTTAATAAGAGAACGACATAGACATCGTTTTGAAGTAAATGATGCCTTTAAAAACGATTTAGAGCGAAATGGAATGATTATAGCAGGGATAAATCCCGAATTGAATTTAGTAGAGATTATTGAATTGCCTGAAGAAAAACATCCATTCTTTGTGGGAACTCAGTTTCATCCTGAATTTAAATCACGGCCTTTACAGCCGCATCCATTATTTAAAGAATTTATTCGTAAATCACTTGCGGACTAGTGAGTAATAACATCAACAACCTTGGCAGTTCTTTTTTTGCCATTAAAGCAGATTTTTTGAATGGTTCGAAATTTTACTGTTCCTTCTTTTGTTGCGTAAAGAGTGTTATCCTTGCCTTCCATAACATTTTTTCCCGCTAAAAATTTTGTACCTCTTTGACGAACCAAAACATTACCAGGTTTTGCAGTTTGACCTTCGTAGATTTTTACTCCCAATCTTTTAGAGATTGAATCCCTACCTAATCTAGTTGTACCGCTGGCTTTGGTTTTAGACATAAAAAAATGATGCTAATTTACAAATTAAATATTATAATAAATAAATAATTTGTAAATTAGGTGATAATAATATTATGATATCAGAAATTAAAAAATTTTTCAAGGACAATGAAGCAGATATTGTTTTAGTGATTGGTGTTATATTAATTTCTCTGGTTTCTTTTGGCAGTGGATGGTTACTAGGCAACAATTCAGTTTTGTCTTCAGACGCAGCAACTCAAGAAAGTATAATTATTGAAGATCAAAAAGCTGTATTAACAGAAAATTTAAATTTAGAAGCGCTATCAATTGAAAAAACAGAATCAGAAAACGAAACCACAGCAAAGATCGAAGAAAATCAGCAGATAGAAGAAGTGAAACCAGAAACCTCAAATATTGTTGCTAGTAAAAATGGTACTGTTTATCATTATGTTTGGTGCTCAGGTGCAAAACGAATTAAAGAAGAAAATAAAATTTATTTTAATTCAATAGAAGAGGCTGAGAAAGCTGGTTATCGGCCAGCTAAAAATTGTCCGGGCCTGGGAGAGGAATAAATTATTTCTTTGTTTTTCTTCCGCTATGGTATTTTCGATGTATTTCACGAAGTTGTTTATTGGTTACATGAGCATAAATTTGAGTAGCTAAAATACTTTTATGTCCCAAGAATTCTTGAAGAATTCTAATGTCTACTCCTTTACTTAAAAGATCAGTTGCAAAGGAATGTCTTAGCACGTGAGGAGTCGTATTTAAGGGTAAACCAGCCATAATCGTATATTTTTTAATCATTTTTTCAATCGAACGACTTGTTAGCCTCTTTGGGGCATTTTTTTTACTTTTATAATGCACAAATAATGCTTTTTCTTTATCATTACGAGCGTCTAAGTATTTTTTAAGCCAAATAATGGCTCTTTTTGAAAAGTAAACAGTTCTCATTCTTCCTCCTTTACCAATAATTGAAACCTCTAAATCTTCTGTATTTTGTTTGATTTTAATTTGGTCTCTGTTTAAAGCAATTAGTTCTGAAACCCTCATTCCTGTAGAAAATAATGTTTCTAAGATTGCTCTGTCTCTTAGTCCTTGCTTAGTTGAGGTATCTGGCATTGAAAATAACTTTTCTAATTGTTCCAGGTCCAAAAAACGAACTTCTTTTTCTTCTTTATTCCTGGCTAATTTTACTTTTTCTGGAGGCAATGATGGAATATCACGATCAGCAAAAAATTTTAACAATGAACGAAGAGCAATGAGATAATATCTTTGGGTGCTTTTTTTAAGAGGATTTTTAGATTGAGGAGAAGATTGTCTTGATAAGAAAAAACGATATTTTCGAATATGTTCGGAAGAGAGTTCATTTGGTTTTAAATTTTCTAATTTATTCATTCTCAGCCAATCAAAAAACTTTTTTAAAAATCGTGAATAATTTTCTTGGGACTTTGAAGAAGATCCTTTTTCTATTTCCAGCCACTCTAAAAATTCAGTTAAATAAGAGGGGATTGGTTTTAGTTTTAATTGTTGTTCCATAGAGATTTCTTATTATTAATCGCTTAACTTAAATTATGCGAACCTTTAGATATTAAATTTTAACAAGTTTTAAATACTTGTCAAGATCACTAAAGCACTATCCTCTTTTATAAGCTATCTTAGAAATTTAATTTTTTAAAAAAATAAATTTATATTAAATTTATTGAGTGTCTGTTGTATTATTACTTGCTTTTTTTTCGATTGTATCTATTAATTTTCCTTTAGTTTCTTCTAGTTTTTGCTGATTTTCTTCGTTTTGAAACCAGGATTTATAATAGAAAAATGCTTCAGAAAATGCTTCACCAATGGTGCCCCAAAAATTAGAAGAAAACATCTCCCCTATTTCGCCAATTGTTTTATTAGCAAAAATAGCACTCCAGCCAGGAATTAAAATCAATATCAAAACCAGGATTATGCTTAAAATCGTTCTTATCCAATGAAATGGGTTTAAAATATCAAAAATCATATAAAGTTAGGTTAAAAATTTAAGCAATATTTATTATCTTCTTGTCATTGCGACCTCTTACCTTCACAAAGGTGAGGGCATGGTGATCCCGTGGCGCGTCTACTGTCATTGCGAACGAGGCCTTATAGGCCGATGTGGCGATCCTGTTGTGCGTCCACAAACGTTCCACGAGATTGCTTCGTCGTTCACTTCGTTCGCTCCTCGCAAAGACAGTGGCGGTCGTTGTCATCGCGAGCCCGAAGGGCGTGGCGATCCCGTGACATTGTTACGTTAAGAACTTGAATCTACCAAATATAATTTTATTAAAAATATTATAACATTTTTTATTTTGCAATTCAAAATTTTTTTAGTAAAAAGTCGTATCTCTGAACAATCGTCTATAATTATTTATATTTGTACCTTTTTAGACGATCGTCTATTTGTAGGCATAAATTTTTTTGCGGGGTTTTAATATCAGCGTTATGCTTTTTTAATAATTAATAAAAATTTATTTCTTTTTTGTTAATTTTGGATTATTGGATTAGAAATTCATTTGTAATTTTAAAAGGATTTCTGCACTTTTGGGATCTTTTTCATCTAAAATCTTTGGCTGACTGTAATTTTCTATTAAAACAGGAACAAACTCTATGTCTTTAATTCCATTTTTATCAAAAGTAATTTTAGCTATAACTCCTTCTCTTGTTTCCATTGACCACATTTGATCAAAGACAAAATTTCCCAAGCTATAAAGAATATACTTATTTTTATATTTTTCCACTTTTTGCACCACATGAGGATGGTGACCAATAACTAAATCTGCTCCGGCATCGATAGCGTTATAAGCAAAGTTAATTTGATTTTTATTTGGCTCTTTTGAATACTCTACTCCTGCATGCATTGAAACAATTACAAAATTTGCTTTCTCTTTTGTAGCTTTTACATCTTCTTGCATTTTTGAAATATTCATAAAAGCAATTCCGGGTTTGTTTTCTGTTGCTTGATAAGATGCAGGCACTAAATAATTGTCGGCATAAGCCAAAAAAGCGATTTTTAATCCATTAACCTCAAAAATTTTTGGTTCAAAAGCTTCTTTTAAATTATTACCAGCTCCAACAAATTTAATATTAGATTCGTTTAAATATTTAAAAGTATTCTCTATCCCCTCTTTACCAAAGTTCATTGTATGATTATTTGCTAATGATAAAATATCAAAGCCAGCATAATTCAATCCTTCTACTGATTGAGGATCAGCGCGAAAAATCATTTCATTTGTTTCAATAATTTTGCCAGGTGTAATTGCGCATTCTAAGTTTCCAAAAGTAATATCAGCAGTCTTTAAAAGATCAGCAGTTTTTAAAAAGGGATATTTATAATCATTATGCCTTTTCATTGTGCTCGCAACATCTCTTGAAAGCATAATATCACCTACCGCAATTAGAGTAACCTCTGGTGAAGTTTGTGAATTTAATATATTTTGCTGGTCCTCTGAATTTATTTTTTTAAACAAATTATTTGTTTCCTCATTAGCAACCTTAATTTTGTTTCCGGGCAAAAGAAAGCTTAAAACAAGAAATCCTCCTAAAAGCACGATAACTAATAATAAAAGAAATAAATTTTTATTCATTATTTAAAAAATATTAAAATATTAAAAATATTAAAAAAATATAATGCCGATATTAAAACCTTGCAAAAATAAAAATTTTATGTCTACAAATAGACGATCGTCTAAAAAGGTACATCTGTGATTTTAGATTCTGGTTTCTTTTAAATTATTATAGCATCTTTGGTTTACAAATTTAACCCTTCACCCAAAATTTCGCCCAAAAAGAAAAGGTCATAATTACAAACGATTGTTGTAGATTATGACCCTTTTATGCCTTTTATATTA